>NZ_DAONKG010000048.1:0-8909 GCF_035406105.1 Methanospirillum sp. | reverse complement strand
ATCCAGGTATCGAGCACATCTGTCTCAGGGATATACTGTGTACTGCCACATTTCGGGCATGGCCGTTTTGGAGTATCCACCGTCGGGTCAACGGGAAGCTCACTCTCCATCGGCAATATGATCTCTCCACAGTCCTTGCAGAACCAGACCGGGATGGGAGTGGCAAAGATACGCTGCCGTGAGATACACCAGTCCCACTCCATCTGGGAGATCCAGTTCTCCATTCGCAGGAACATATGCTCAGGATACCATCTGACCTCTTTTGCGGCCCGTAGTGCTGCTTCGTGGGGGATCTTCACAAACCACTGGTGCTCAGAGAGGATTTCTATGGGGGTCTTACACCGCCAGCAGGTTCCGACACGCTGCTCAAGGGGTTCCTGGCGGATCAGGATTCCCTCTGCCTTCATATCTGCGAGGATCGCTTCACGACAGGCAGTCGTATCAAGGCCTTCGTACTTGCCGGCTATACTGGTCATATGGCCGGTCTTATCGATTGCCTTTCGAAGCGGGAGATTATGAACCTTCCACCAGATGACATCTTGTTTGTCACCAAAGGTACAAATCATGACCGCCCCTGAACCGAAGGTGGGATCAACAGCCTCATCACAGATAATGGGAACCGTATGACCGAACAACGGGACCGTAAGCTGTTCACCGCTGCGTCCCTTGTATCGCTTATCATCAGGATGGACAGCAACAGCCACACAGGCAGCAAGCAGTTCCGGCCGGGATGTTGCGATCTCAAGCCCGGAGAAGTTGAAGTAATTCAGTTTTGTCGTCCGGTCGCTGTAATTGACCTCGGCAAACGCTATGGCAGTCTCACATCTGGGACAGAAGTTGACCGGGTGATCGGACTGATAGATCTGCCCTGCATGGTACATCCGCAGAAATGAGAGCTGGGTCTTACCGAAGTACTCCGGCATCATGGTGATATATTCATGACTCCAGTCAATGGAGAAGGCCATCCTCCGCATGGATGCCCGCATCTTTTTGATATTTCCTATCGTCAGCTCCCGGCACATCTCACGAAACTTCTGACGATCAACATCATTCTTTGTGATTTTGTGAATCTCTTCAACCTTTACCTCGGTTGGAAGGCCATGACAGTCCCATCCCTGGGGGAACATGACATTGTACCCTTTCATCCGCTTGTATCTGGCTAAAAAGTCAATATAACACCAGTTAAATGCATTACCGATATGAAACTCCCCGGTGGGGTATGGTGGTGGGGTATCAATGACAAATTGTGGTTTTTCAGAGCCCTCTTTGAAGTAGACGTCTTCATCCTTCCACGTCTGCTGCCATCGTGCTTCCACATCACGATATTCATAGGTTTTGGGAAGCTCCCGCAAGACCCGAGACATTGCCCATACGTTTGGGGGTAAAGGGTAATGTAGATGATGGAAAGTCAGTCCGTGGAGATCCCCAAAGTGGGGGTGTTGAAAAAAAGGTTATCAGCAGAGTGAGCCGATACCACACGATGGAATGCTGTCACGGGAACCAAACATTGATGAAGAGATGGGCACATAGGTATTCATCGCCTGTTCTTTCGCCCGTTGTGCCTCCTCTTTCCTCCCCAGTTTCTGCAAAACCCGTGAATAATTATTCCAGATATCTGAACCATACATGCCGAGGGATATGGCACGATCATATGCATATGCCGCCTCATTCAGTCTGCCAATGGAGGAGAGAAGATCTGCATACTCGTTCCAGAGTGCGGGTTGTGCATCCAAAAGCCGAAATGACTGGTTATATGCATCCAGTGCCTCTGAAGTCTTTCCTGCTTTCAAAAGGAATGCTGCATATGATGCATATGCACCGGCATCATCCGGGGTTAGAGAAAGGGTTTTGTTCATGGTATCAATGGCCTCTTTCGTCTTCCCAAGAGAGAAGAGAACCCCTGCCAGTTTCTTTAAAACCGGCGCAGACTCATTTCCGGCAAGTGATTCTCGGTATGCTGTTTCCGCATCAGACAGCCTCCCCAGGCCTGCCAGGACATCACCATAGGTGGCAAAGGTATCTGCATCCAGCGTTGTCTGTCCTTTCAGATCTGCATATGCATCTGCTGCATACCGCATCTCCCCGATTGCAGCAAGTCCCTCTGCCTGTTTTTTCAGGGAGCCGGCACTCAGCCCTTCTGAGGTCCTGGTTACCACGGTCTGTTTTGGTCGTCCACCTGTGGGACTGTCCCTGATGCTGGATGACCAGGGGATCACGTACACATAATCATAGGTGTAGGAGACATTCGCCCCGGGAAGTTCACACAGGCAGGTCGGATAGTACATGCCAAGGGAAGAGTAGGTATGATCCGTTGTGATCGCATGAGAAGAATTTCCATCCCCGAATGTCCAGGTGACTCTGTCACACTCCTCTCCTCCGGGAAAAGTAAAATAAACCTTCAGGGGATTTTTCCCTTCCGTCGGTGCATAGGTCGGTGCTGCTGATCCTGCGATCACCAGGATAAAAACAAGGGCGATGATGAGGGTTGTTTTTTGTATAATGATGTGAGTATTCCTGTCTGTCACAGGTTGTTCACCTTCGTATCCATCGGCTCCGGAGGTTATAGCGTTTTCATCTGTTCTGCAGAGATTTTATTCACTGAATAACCAAATACGTACCCTATGTTCGATACAGTGAGATGGATTGCATTTGCTCTGGCGGTTCTTCTCCTGATACTATCCCCCTATCTCCCACCTGGAATCCCCGGTCTTCTGGTCATCATAGCAGCCTTGTCCCTTTGGTTTAAGACCGCAGAAAAATGGCTGTCCATAGCACTTGGGGCGATCGGTTTTCTGGGTCTGATCGGCATTCTTCCGGTTTTTGTATTATATGCGGCGATCCTTATCGTTGCGACAAAGGAACTGGTTTTTTCCCTGACCGGTGGGAAAACCATCGAGTACGCGTTGTCCCTGATCTGTGGTCTTCTTATCACCGCATTTGTCATGGAGTATCTGGGTGTTTCGTCCTGGCTTTCTGCGGTTGTTGGAGCAACGGTCTGTGTTCTGCTCCATTCCATTCTGGGTTCACAGAAAAACGCGGTTGCCATTCAACTGGTCTCGGTTGCGATGGTTATGCTCCTCATTGAGGATCTTGAGTATGAGGCTGCTTTCCCGTTGGTCGGAACTGCTGTGGTTATTGCATTCGGGTTTAGTTATTTTGCCTACCGGCTGAAGACCGCTGACATTCCTGGACTCTTCTCTGCTGCACTTGTCGGAATAATTCTCATCGTTTTTGCGAATATTTCATGGTTTTTGATCATGCTTGCATTCTTCATTGTGGGGGCCATCGCTACCAAATATCAGATGGATTATAAAAAGAGCCTGCATGTAGAGGAGGCACGGGGTGGTGCGAGAGGCTATGTTAATGTTTTTGCAAACGGTCTGGTATCAGTCTGTGCTGCGATAGGGTACGGGGTGACACAGCATCCGGTCTTTGTAGCAGCATATCTTGGGAGTGTTGCAACTGCCGCAGCTGATACGGTCGCAGGAGAGATTGGCGTATGTTCCGGAAAACCACGCCTTATCACCACATTTCAACCGGTACCTGAAGGGACAAACGGCGGGGTGTCATTTCTTGGAGAAGTCGCCGGTCTCTTTGGGGCAGTTTTTATATCCGCATGTGCCGTACTGCTTGGTGTTGCTGATTTTTCTATATTTGTTGCCGCTATGATCGGTGGGTTTATCGGCACAAATCTTGACAGCCTGATTGGAGAGTTGTGTGAAAATAAGCATTGGTGGGGAAATGCAGGGACCAATTTCCTTGCAACCCTGGGCGGAGCAGTCATTACCGCCGTACTCTGGGGAATTTTATCCTTTTTTTCCGGATAATTACTTTTTAAATACTCTCATCTGGTCAATATCCTCTGGCGGCATGACCCATACCACATCAGTCGCGTCAAGGTAACACTCATACTTGAACGTAAACCAAAACGGGACCAGCAGGAATGTGACAAGGCCACAGACCAGAGCCGTTACGAGTGTCCCCTCAGGTCCAATGAGGTTTTGCCAGTCGGTCAGCGTATAGGTTGAAAACAACTCCTGCTGTTGTGTAAGATTCATACTGGTAAACTGTGTGAACCGTTCAGAAAGGATCGCACCCCAGAGGAATGCCCCACAAAGGGCTGTTATGATGGTCGCGATTCCACTGATGAGAAAGAACCATATCGCCGTAAAAATTTTGCCCGTTACCAGTTCCATGCTCCGTTTTAACGTATCAAAAATCTTTGTCCGTTCACACACGGCGACATTGTCGATGTAGAGCGAAAAGAGAAATGCAGGTATGCCAATCCCAAGCATAAGTCCGGTCAGAGCATAGGTGTCATCCCCGTATCCCATAATGGACAGAGGAACACTGAGAAGTACTGCCATAACAGCGACAATCCCGGCAAGAATGACGACCGGAAGGATGATTGGAAAATACCCGCGAAGACCGACGGTCATCAGCATCTTTGGGTTTATCTCATCATGTTCAAGATGATAATTTAAAATACTCAGAAAGAAAGGAAATGCAACAGCACCGAGCATTGCTATCTTTCCTGCAAGAAACATCCCGCCGGTGAACTCAAGCCAGATGACAAGGGCCGCAATACATCCTGCATATACACCGGGAATCCAGACAACCGGCCGTGTACGAAGGTGTCGGAATGTGTTTTTTATGCAAAATACAAGTAAATGGAACATCATCAACGATCCCGTGGCATTGCGACTATCTCACGTACCTGAAGATCAAAAAACCGCTGGGTATGCGACGGTCTGATCACACAGACGGTATCAACACCGCTGGCAGTTCCACCGAGAGCGATCAGTTCTTTGGTGACATCCACTGCTCCCTGATCTGCTGCAATCAAGGTACATTCAATGGCGACCTTCAGTCCGACTGCGATGATTCTGCGAAACGCTTCTGCAACAGCCTCACTTCGTGATCCCCCGGAAACTTTGGGAGAGGAAGAAAATGCGCGTTCCAGACCGGACAGGACATGAGTCCCGGTAATAATGGTCACCCCTGCTTTTTTCAGATCTGCAGCAAGTTCATCATCAAACTCCCAGACTCCAGGGGTGGAAAATCCGACAACATGGGTTACGATCACGAGCCGAAGGGGAGTATCCTTTAGTTCTTCGTATGCCACGCGGGCGGTCCTGCCACTCGTACTTGGCACAATAATCGTGGAAATTCCAAGTTCCTGTGCACGTTCAGCACCAATCCTGATTGCATCCCTGGTATTACCTTCACCTGGTTTATCAAAATAATACACTTTTTTGGTGCAGTATCCCATACATACCTGTTAGTTCGCACTGGGATTTGAGGACCATCTATGATAACCCTCGCACTTGCTGGAAAACCAAACTGTGGTAAATCGACATTATACCGGGCTGCAACGATGGCCCCGGCCGAAATCGCCAATTATCCGTTCACGACAATTGATGCAAACCGGGGGGTTGCCTATGTCCGGGTTCCCTGTCCGTGTACGAGTCTTGCGCACCGGTGTGGCGTTTGCACTGATGGTATCAGATATATTGGTGTCCACCTGATCGATGTTGCCGGCCTTGTGCCCGAAGCACATACCGGGAAGGGTCTGGGAAACCAGTTCCTTGATCACCTCCGGCAGGCTGATGCTATCATCCAGGTCATTGACGCGAGTGGGAGCACCGACATTGAGGGAAATCCGGATAATCCGGGGACCCATGATCCCCTTGAGGAGATCCCCATGCTCAAGACCGAGATGGCAATGTGGTTGCATGGAATCATCGAGAAGCACTGGCCAAAGATGCAGCGACAGGCCCAGTCCAGATCATTCTCGATTTACACCGGTCTTGCCGAGATCCTGGCCGGCCTTTCCATACGGGAAGAGCATGTTATGGAGGCTGAGCGTGAGGCAGGAATTGATCTTCGGCTGACTGCCGCCGCTGACCTGATTGAGTTCTCCAAAATCCTCATGCGGGAAGCAAAACCGATGATCGTCGCTGGTAATAAGGCAGACCTGGCCTCACCTGATATGCTTTCCCGGGTGAAGAGCTCAGGTGCCATCCCAACGTCGGGTGCTGCTGAGCTTGCTCTCCGGACCGCCGCAGCATCACACCTGATCTCGTATCATCCCGGTGATGCGACATTCTCAATCCCTGATGAGGGAAGACTCAGTGAGGCCCAGAAAGCCGGTCTTATGAAGATGAAAGCATACATGGATGAGCATGGGGGAACCGGGGTGCAGGAGATCATCAACCGGGCAGTCTTTGAACTGCTGGATATGATTGTTTTGTATCCGGTCGAGGATGAGACGCACCTGACCGACGGGCAGGGACGGGTGCTTCCTGATGCCTTTTTGATGAAGAAAGGTTCAACACCTCACGATCTCGCCTATCAGGTGCATTCAGACATCGGGAAAGGATTTTTGTATGCTATCGATGCAAAAACAAAAATGCGGATAAAAGAGAGTGCGGTCTTAAAAGACGGTGACATTATCAAGATCGTCAGTACAGCGAAATAAATCCGCATCTTTTTATACTAATGAGATAATAGTATGGATTATCTATGGGCGGCGAGGTGTATCAGGCCCAGGTTTTAAAGAATTTCTTTGACACGATCACGGGTACCGACAGGAATCTTACCCGGATATACATGTGTGTCATCAGCCTCGCCAAGCTACGCGGTGAAGATGTGGAGACGATCGGGCACCTGGTTGAGCAGTTAAAACAGAGCAAGGTGAAAAAGGAGCTCTCTATTGATGTGCTGGATTACATGTGCAGTATCGCATCAGAACTTGAAATAACTGCGGTAAAGACTGCATTTGGTGTAAAAGAAATATCAGAGGTTGTTCAGGACTTTGACTCAGTCAGTCTGGACAGTCTGTAATCATTTTTCTTCCGCTCTTTTGAATCTGTTATACTCTTAAATGTCCGCAGATCCTACATACTCGATATGAAGGTCTGTATTATGTGCGGCGGCGAAGGAACACGTCTTCGTCCGCTTACTTTTGAACGCCCGAAACCATGTATTTCAATCGTCAACAAACCTTCAATAGAACATCTGGTATCCCATCTCTCAAACCTCGGATTTCATGACATCATTATCACGGTAGGATACAAGAGCGATGCCATAGAGCAGGCTCTTGGAGACGGAGCCCTGTTTGGTGCCAGGATCAGTTATGTGTATGAGGAGTCAAAGCTCGGAACAGCCGGAAGTGTGAAAAATGCCCGACATCAGCTGGGAGAGAAACCCTTTCTGGTTGTCGGCGGGGATCATCTCACTGACATCAATCTTCTGGAGTTTTACCGCGACCATCTGAAAAACTCACCGATTATTACAATCGGCCTTATCAGTGTGGATGATCCGTCCGAGTATGGTATTGCGGAGATTGATGTGGACAACCGGATTCGCCGGTTCAGAGAAAAACCTGGGCCTGGAGAGATCTTCTCAAACCTTGCCTCAACCGGTATGTATGTGTGTTCTCCGGATATCTTT
The DNA here is from genome assembly GCF_035406105.1 of Methanospirillum sp. Taxonomy (GTDB): domain Archaea; phylum Halobacteriota; class Methanomicrobia; order Methanomicrobiales; family Methanospirillaceae; genus Methanospirillum. The sequence goes on along the minus strand of NZ_DAONKG010000048.1, from coordinate 1,454 downwards.
GAATATATCCCGGACGGTGTGAAGTTTGACTTTGCAAAGAATCTCTTCCCGCTTTTAATGGAAAAAGGGATGATTCTTGACGGCTGGCTTGCCAGGGGTAACTGGTCTGATGTCGGTAGTCCGGCCTCCTTACGGCAGGCTGAAAAGTGGCTCCTCCAGGAGATGAGCTATGCAAATATCTCCGGTGACATGGATATCAAAAATGCCCATATCCAGGGTCCGGTCGACTTTGGTGGATCTATCTATGTCGGATATAACAGCAGGATAATCGGACCGGTTGCCATTGGAAGCGGGACATCGATCGGTGATAATGTTCTCATAGGGCCGTACACATCGATCGGAAAGAACTGTATCATCCGCAATAATGTCAGAATACTCTCCTCGTCGCTCTATAACCGGGTGGTCATCGGCCAGGGAACGTCTGTTTCCGGAGCGATCATCGATAATGATGCAATGATAGGCGATTCATGCAGCATTGAACATGGATCTGTCGTCGGACCCAGAACGGTCATCAGAAACAGGATCACAGTCCACTCAAATATTCGGATATGGCCGGATATGGTACTACCTGATGGTACAGCCGTGACCGAACATATGCTGAACGATGCTTATGATACCCGGTGTGAAGGTTCCTGAGTATCCGGGTTAACTGACCCTATTCCTCCGAACCGGTGTGTTCCTGCAATAAGCGGATGGCGGGCATAGTCCATGATCTGAATATCATCAATGGTCTTCAGGTTCATCGCCTTTGCCGTCCGTTCAAGACCCAGTTCAAGATCCTCCATGATCTCAATGATATATGCCTCCAGGATCTTGATCCCAAGCCGGCGTGCTGCAACCGCCCGGTGATGTCCATCAACCAGAATAAGACGGCCGGGTTTTTTTATTACGATAACCGGTTCGGCAAGCCCCTTCTTAATCTCGTAAATCCGACCCTCCAGTTCGTCCATATAGATCCGAGACTGGGTGGGAAGGAGCATATTGACTTGTACCGGTCCTTTTGAGAGGTGTGGCTTTATTTCATGGAGCCGCTCGATAGTGTCCATCAGCTTATAGACTTTTTCAGGAGAGACATGCTCTATCTGGGATCGCACCACGTCGGTGTTTGAGATGATTCCTAACAGTTCATTTTTCTCATTTACGACCGGCAGTTTCTGAATCCCGGAGCGGATGATAACCCGTGCCACATCACTGATCGCCATCTCCGGGTCAGCAACGATGAGATGGTGACTCATGATCTCTTTGACCGGCGTATCCGGATGCACAAAGAGAAGATCTCGTGCAGCAATATATCCGACAACAATATTTCCGTCAACCACCGGAAACCCGTCATGAGAGGTGACCTTGATTGCATGGATGACCTCTCGCGCGGTCGCCGTCAGGGCGATCGTGTCCACGTCGGTGGTCATGTAATCACGGACCCTCTTTTTTTCCATACGAATCTACTTACCCTT
>NZ_DAONKG010000047.1:0-13242 GCF_035406105.1 Methanospirillum sp. | reverse complement strand
GCCATTCTCTGGGTCCTTGCAGGTCCGGTTGCATCTTCGGCCGCAGTCGTCGCAACCCTGACTGGCACAATACTCTTTCCAATCCTTCTTCCATTCATCCCGACACAGGATTTTTCCATGAAAGGCCTCATCCTTGGAACGATTGTTGCCATACCATTCTCAGTTCTGTTTGGAGCAGACCAAAATCTTCCTCAATGGGTGGCAATTATCAGAATGCTCATACCGCTCCTGATCATACCGCCGGTTGTCGCATATCTGGCCCTCAATTTTACCGGATCGACGCCATTTACCTCACGAACAGGGGTCAGAAAAGAGATCTTTCGATATATCCCGGTACTGACCCTCATGACTGCTATCGGAATAGTTCTTGGAATCCTTCTTGGAATAAGCCGGTTGACAGGAGTGATCTGATGTTTGATTCATATCTGGAAAATACGCTTCGTTTTCATGATGAAAAATGTGTTTCCTGCCTTAGGTGTACCGAAGTCTGCCCTCATGGAGTATTTGTACAAATAGATGACCGAATCATATGTGCTCATTCCACCAGGTGTATGGAATGCGGAGCGTGTGCCCTGAACTGTCCAGCCCAGGCAATTGAAGTTAAAAGCGGCGTTGGATGTGCATGGGCCATGATCAGTGCTGCACGTGCGGGGAGGGATATGGATGAAGGGGAGTGTTGTTGCGGTGGAGAGCGTGGATCCTGTTGTGAGTGATTAGAGTCAGATCCCCCTGTCTCCCAAAATCATGGAAACGCACTCATGGAATTGTGCTTATCTGGGTATAGGTAAAGAGGAGGGTTTTACATATTCTCATAAAACCCGATAAAATCCCGATTTGAAAAAGTATGCAGAAGATCCTCGATCAAGCCTACAAGTTTCGTGCATCTTCATTCATACCCAATCTCCCGCATCGCTTCACGAATTTTATCTGGTTTTAGATTAAACGAGCCTTTCTTTGCGATGATTCGATTGAAAAGATCAAGAATGCGTATGTATCTAATTTTGTCAACATATACATACCCTTCTTCGATTGTCGTTCTAAAGGTACTGATCCGGTACGGGATCTTCAGAAGAGACATGAAATATATATTGGTTACCGCACTAGAAGGAATCGCCTGAAAGAGTATCGCTTATCATAATAGGCAAAAACGGAGGGTAGACCTCCCAATTGAATCACTCCATATTCAGCTCTATAGGTTCCTCTCCATGATCACAGAAATTGTCCTCATCGATATCGCTCCAGAGCGGACATCCCGGGCAGCTGCAATGAAATCCTCTCGGACAGGTATCCGCAAGGGCATCTGCCTGTGCCTGGATCTCCTCGTCTATGAGGGTAACATTCCCTGAGTCGGTGGTGATGACCTTCTTTTCGTCACTTGCAGCCGTGAGCAGGGGATCCTGACACCCGTCCTGTATCGGGCCGGCCAGAACAAAACCGGTTATCATACTTATCAGACAAAAAACCTGAATTATTACCACAATATGTTTTGATTGCATAGGAAACACCTTATTCGAAGATTTTTCGAAACGTTCTCTTCAGGAAACCTCTGAACTGGAAGATATGAACTGCTACCAGAACAGTCATGACCAATCCGGACCAGTCATGAATTTGGGAAATCAGTGCTAACGGAACATCCCGGTGTCGCATACCAAGGGCTGGTATCAGACCTGGCCATTTCAGGAGACCTGTGATTACACAGACAATAGTAGCAATGAAGAGGAGGATGCTGGTTATTCTGACTACTGTTCTCGTTTTTATCATAATAAACCTCCATTACTCAAACGCATCCCCCATTCGCGGGCATCGGTTTCTTGGAGATCCCTGGTGCCTGAACGGTGGATGTCAATGTGAGCGAGTACCTGATGAATATGAATAGGTTGCATGAATCAATATATAAAAAAGGATAATCATACAGGTTCCCCCTTTGAACCACGTGGTTCTATGGGGGGGGGGAGAGAGACAGAATATCATATCATTGTTTCATAAAAATTGAAGTATACCTGCACGAATCAGATCTGATTCTGATTATCCATACTCACATTCACCGGTACATTTCATGACGTTGCCTGACATTGAATCCATACACGGGCTTTCGAGTACGGAAGCTGCTGAACGTCTCAAAACGTTCGGATACAATGAACTCCCCCATGGAAATAAGAATAATATCTGGGATATCCTTCTTGAAATCGCCCGGGAACCAATGTTTCTTCTCCTGGTCGCGAGTGGTCTTATCTACTTTTTCCTAGGTGATCATACCGAAGCGATCATGCTCATGAGTTTTGTTGTGATCATCATCGGGATCACGATCTACCAGGAACAAAAGACAGAACAGGCTCTTGAGGCACTTCGGAATCTCTCCAGTCCCCGGGCCCTTGTGATCCGTGACGGAGAGCAGAGACGCATCGCCGGACGGGACGTCGTACCAGGGGACATACTCATCCTCTCAGAAGGAGATCGGGCTTCAGCAGATGGAATCCTCATATCTTCAAATAATATCACGGTTGATGAATCGCTCCTCACCGGTGAATCGGTCCCGGTACGCAAGATCCCATGGTCAGAAGGAATGACCGAACAGTCCCCGGGCGGGGATGATCAGCCATTCATCTACTCAGGAACCCTCATAGTCGGGGGACAAGGGACTGGCAGAAGTCAGAACCACCGGCGCCATGACAGAGATGGGAAAGATTGGATCAGTACTCATAGAAGTCGGAAAGGAAGATACCAGTTTAAAAAAAGAGATCACCTCGATGGTCAGGACCATAGCCGTCCTTGGGCTGTGTCTGTGTCTTATCGTTGTGCTCATCTATGGAATCGTCAAAGGCGACTGGATATCCGGCGTTCTTGCAGGAATTACACTGGCGATGGCAATTCTCCCGGAAGAGTTTCCGGTGGTACTTACGATATTTCTTGCACTTGGTGCCTGGCGAATCTCGCAAAAAAATGTATTGACCCGTCAGGTACCCGCGATTGAAACACTTGGATCTGCTACGGTCCTCTGCGTTGACAAGACCGGTACCCTCACGCTCAATACGATGACGGTGCAGTTATTCTGTGTACAGGGCAGATTTTGTGAACATGATGGTTCCGGCACACAATCTGTTCCTGATTCCTGTCATGAACTGTCCGAATATGCAATTCTTGCCTGCAAGAAGGATCCTTTTGATCCGATGGAGAAAGCCCTTCTTCAGCTCTCTGAAGGTGATTTTGGGAATACCGAGCATATTCATAAAAACTGGGAGCTTATTACCGAATATCCACTCTCATCTGAACTCATGGCCATGTCAAACGTCTGGCGATCGCCGGATGGATCCCAGCTCATCATCGCAGCGAAGGGAGCTCCGGAAGCCATCGCAGATCTCTGTCATTTTTCTGATAAAGAACGGGAGGATTTGCAGAATCAGATTGATGTCATGGCTTCTTTTGGGCTTCGGATTCTGGGTGTTGCGAAATCCTTATGCAATCTCTCTGATCTTCCCAGTGTTCAGCATGATTTTACATTTACTTTCCTTGGTCTCATCGGATTTGCAGATCCGGTCAGACCGGGGATCGCCAATGCCGTACGTGAATGTTATGCAGCAGGTATCAGGATCATCATGATTACAGGTGATTACCCCCGTACGGCCCAGAACATAGCCGGTCAGATCGGGCTTATGAATGCAACTTCCTGTATTACCGGATCTGAACTTGCACAGATGTCAGACGAGGAACAACGGCGCCGCCTCAGGACAGCAACAATCTTTGCACGGGCAGTTCCAGAGCAGAAACTTCAGATCGTCAATGCCCTCAGAGCTGATCATGAGGTGGTTGCCATGACAGGTGACGGGGTAAATGATGCTCCGGCCTTAAAAGCAGCAGACATCGGGATTGCCATGGGGCGGAGGGGGACTGATGTAGCCCGTGAAGCATCCTCACTCGTGCTTCTTGATGACGACTTTACCTCCATTGTCTCTGCAATCAGGCTGGGACGACGGATTTATGATAACCTCAAAAAAGCGATGGCCTACATCTTCTCAATCCATATCCCTATCGCGGGTATGTCACTTATCCCGGTCATCTTCCAGATGCCGCTTGTTCTGATGCCCATGCATATTGTATTTCTCGAGCTGATCATTGATCCAACCTGTTCCATAGTCTTTGAGGCTGAAAAAGAGGAACCGGATGTGATGACCCGTCCACCCCGCTCACCACATGAACGGCTCTTTACCAAAAAGACCCTCTTTCTCTCCCTCATGCAAGGATTTGTGGTTCTATTCGTTGTTCTCTTGATGTATCTCTATTCAATACGATCCGGTCTTTCTGATGGACAGATACGGACCATGACCTTTACCACGATTGTACTTGCCAATCTGCTCCTTATCCTGACCAACCGATCCTGGTCAGAGACGATTGTATCGACGATCCGGACTCCAAACACGGCGATGCGTTGGGTATTTGTATGGACATTGCTCAGCCTCGGGCTGATCCTGGCGATTCCTGCATTATCCAATCTCTTCAGGTTTGAACTGGTATCTGCCGGAGAGTTCGTCACTTGCATACTGGCTGCAGGGGTAAGCGTCCTCTGGTTTGAAGCATGGAAACTCTGGAACCTGAAAAGTATCAGAAAAGACCGTCAACGTGACTATCAGGTACTGTGATACGAAAAAGGGATTAGTAAAGAGAAATAAAGGGGATCTCTGCAAGCGTTCAGAAGCGATGGTCTTTTTTTATGTCTGTGAAATCCTGACCGGCTGCCACCATCATGCCTCTTTCCGGTTCCATTAGAAAATCCGGTCCTGTCATGAGGGCCGGTCTTTCCTGCAGCAGATACCGGCAGGGTTACCAGCAGAATTCCCTGGACTGCAAGAAACTAATGCCAATAAGGCCAATAATTTTTGTAATCATGATACCTCATGACCGACTGATCGGTGTATATACGCTCATATGGTTGGAGTGAATATATATGGATAAAATGAGACTGGCTATCCCTCTAAACCTCGTGGTTCACAGGGTTTGACGGGAGTATCTGCGATTATGAAGACGGAAAAAGGTATGAATCAGGAACGAACTGATGACCGGACAATCCTGAACAGCGCTGATTCGGAATTCATCGCTGAACTCTCAGAGTATCTTGAAGCGCTGAGTAGTCCAATCCGCCTGCATATCCTCTCCTTCATCGGAACAAAGCCACGAACGGTAAGACAGATCTCACATGAGATAGAGACAAGTTATGAGAATACCAAAAAGCACCTCTCAAAACTGCTTTCACTGGGCATCATTCGAAAAGAGATCGGAGTGTCGGATGAGCCAGCCAATCAGGGCCAGCCTGTTTTTTACTATTCTCTCATTCCCGACGGCCTGAACCATGCAGCACAAAATCTCACCATATTCTCTTCTGTAGCAGCACATACAAGCCCTGATCTCTCACAAAAAGCCAGTTCGATACAGACCGGTCTACAGAATATCGCTTCCCTATCCGGGCCTGCCATTATCATCACACAGGGACAGATGACCGGGAGACGTTTCGAATTAACCGGAGGTACATACCGGATGGGGAGAAGAGAAGAGGGATGGGATGGGATAAATCCTGAACCGGCAATACTTCTCGACGATGAGTACCGCTCGGTCAGCCGGGTCTCAAAACCCCATGCCTGGCTGAAGAAGCAATCCGGGTTCTGGACAATTACCGAAGGGAACAGCAAAGGGGGGACATATGTGAATGGAAAACGTATCGGCCATGAACCTGTTGTTCTCACCGATGGAGACAGAATAGATCTCTCACCCGGCACCCTTGGTGTGAACTTCATCTTTCATTCAGCACCAAAGCCGGCTGGCACACATCCATGAAAACGACCATCCTGCCCGGTGTGAAATCTCGGCATGAGGGGCATGCAATAAAAGACCGGGCCATTCAGATTGCAAATCTCCTGCTCGCTGTTCAGTATATCATCGTGGATCTTCTTTTTATTTCTGTTCCTGTCAGAACAGGCCATGGAGGAGGAAGCGGACAGGGTATCGGGAGTGCCATCGCGATATCGTTTCCTGCATTTACTATCCTGTTCATGCTCTTATTCCTGTTTCATCTCATCGTAATTTTTCAGGCACGTCTTCCGGTCCGCATCAGTTTAGGAGCAGGGATTGGACAGATTATTGCAGGAACGTTGATCCTTGGTCTGCTCATCTTCGTACGGCAGTCCCTGCATATTCTTCAGACAGTGTATCCATCGGCAATCACGCTTTACCCCTCACTCGCGAGTACCCTGATTCTTGGGATATACCAGGTTATCGGACCGCTATGGGAATGGCATCATGCACTCAGTCCGGACATCCGAAATATATCCAAATTCCCTCTTCCCTTGAACCGGTACAGAAATATCAGACAGATTGGAGAAGGAGGTGCGGGCATGATCTGGTATGCAGAACGAGCCGGTGATGGATTACCAGTTGTGGTGAAGGTTCCACGAAAAGATGATGAAATTACCGGGATGTCCTTTATGCAGGAGATCAGTATATGGAAGAACCTTGAGCATAAAAACATTGCACGGCTCTTATCTGCAAATATTCTTCCGGTCCCGTACATCGAGATCGAATACCTTCCCGGATCGGTCGCTGACCTTGATAAACCAGTGTCATGTACAGAGACTATGAGAATCATTACTGGTCTTATATCCGCCCTTTTGTATGCCCATGAGAAAGGTATCATCCACTGTGACATAAAGCCGACCAATATCTTGCTGAGCAGTACAGGGACTCCAAAACTGACCGACTGGGGGCTTGCCAGAACAGGACAGGACCGCTGGTCAGTATCTGGCTTTTCTCCTACCTATGCAGCTCCAGAGCAGCGTCAGACCATTCCAGAATGTAGTGTGTCATCAGATATCTGGCAGATCGGCATAGTATGGGCCGAACTGCTCACCGGCTGTCCCGCAATGCCTGGCGGGGATGAACCGGTGTTTCAGACCGAAAAGGGGCGAAAAATCTATGCAATCCTTACGAAATGTCTTGCGATCCACCCGGAGGAGCGGTACCGGTCAGTGCAGGAACTCTCCGATGATCTCCCTACATGATAAGAATACCCCTTTCTGACAGGGGAATGCATTATCAGACAGTATCAATACTGCTCGAAAGGTATTTTGCTTCTCGTAGCCCGATGATACCTTCTTTCTTCCGATGTCTCCCGGATCATTTCGCACAGGAGATTTTGACACCAAATCCCGTATGAAACCACATAATTTACATTTTGGACGGAGGATTACTTCACAATTGAATGTTCAGCACATACTCATATTTATAAGATCTTCATACCAAACTTCTTCTTCACCTTATTATTCTTCCTGAGAGGTACCATGAGAATAAAAGAATCCATAACCGATTGGTTTGATAATGCAACCATTGGACGGAAGATTACTCTTATCTGCCTTATCCTGGTCATCATTCCGACCCTCATTCTGGGGTTTGTGGCCTACACGAGTGCAGAGTCTGCCATCCATGACAGTATCCTTTTAAACCTGAAGACCCAGAGTCAGGATCTGGAGGAGGCAACAAAGACCGCATATGACCTCACCATGGTTAAGGTCAAGAGCGACCTGAATGTTCTGCATGAAAACTTTTACGCAAAGGGAAAACCCGAGATCATAAACGGGAACCTGATGCTTGGGTCCTCATACAAGGTCAATGATAACTTTGAGATCGTGGATACCGTGCAGAGACTGCTGGGGGGAGCTGCGACAATATTCCAGAAAAAGGGTAACCAGGCCATCCGTATTTCAACGAACGTGATCGGTGAGGATGGGAAACGTGCCATCGGAACGCCGGTATCTGATAAAGTCTATGATGAGGTCATGAATAAGGGCCAGACCTACTATGGAACCGCGAACGTCGTTGGAAAGAAGTACATCACCGCCTACGAACCGATAAAGAATGCGGCAAATGAGATCATTGGTATCCTCTTTGTCGGTGTGGAGGAGGCATCCACAATCGGTATTCTGCAGGACCAGATCAAGAATAAGAAGATAGGCGAGAACGGGTATGTCTATGTCCTTGATAGTTCAGGTACCGCCCTGATTCATCCGACCAGGGAAGGAAAGAATGATTCGGATCTCCCCTTCATCAAGGAGATCATTACTAAAAAGGAAGGAGAACTGGAGTATTCCTGGGAAGGGAAGGATAAGATTGCTGTTTTCAGCTATTTTGAACCCTTTGACTGGATTATTGTCGCAACGGCGGATCACCATGACTTTACCGGCCCGATTGATGCTATCAGGAATACAATCATACTGGTTGTCATTCTTGGAATTGCTGGTGGATTTTTTGTTGCAACCCTCTTTGGAAGATCGCTATCCACTCGGATGGATGAACTGGTCAGTCTTGCCCGGCAGGTCCGTGACGGCAATCTCTCCGGGCGGACCGATGGAACCTTCAAGAAGGATGAGATCGGCATTCTTGGGCAGGCATTTACCGATGTGGTGCTGACATTCCAGAATTTCAGGGATGAGGTGCGGATGCTGAGCGCCGCTGCAGCATCAGGAGACCTGAAAAAGAGAGGGGACATTAGTAAATTCCAGGGTGATTATGCACTCATTATTCAGGGTGTAAACGATACCGTTGATGCTATGGCAGTGCCGCTCAATGAAGCGATGGCCCTGTCCAAACGATACGCATCTGGTGACTTTACCGCACGGATGAATCCGGACCTTGACCTGAAAGGGGACTTCTTAACCTTCAGGGACGCCCTCAATACCATTGGTACTGAGATATCCCAGGCTCTGGAGGCTGTACAGATTCAGATGAAAGAACTGACCCGGCAGATGAATGAAGTGAGTTTGCGGGTTGATGAGGTGAATGCCGAAACCAAGACCGCTCATAAGAGCATCGAGGATGTATCTGAAGGAGTCAGCCAGGTCGCAGCCATCGCAACAGCAGTCAATGACCTTGCTGATAAGAGCGGAATGGCTACCCAGCAGATCCTCGCTGCCATGCAGGATCTTGCAACCACGGTCTCATCGGTGGCGGCAAAGATGGAGCATGTTTCAGCTCTCACCCATATGGCTGCAGAACTCTCAGAGAAGGGCAAGGAAGCAGCCGGACTTGCCGAGAGCGGGATGCACGGGATTATGGCCTCCTCATCCGAGATTGACGAGATGAACCAGCAGATAAGCGGGCAGATGCAGGAGATTAACCGGATTGTGGATATCATCAGTTCTATTGCGGAGGAGACAAACCTGCTTGCCCTGAACGCTGCGATCGAGGCTGCACGGGCCGGTGAGGCCGGCCTTGGGTTTGCGGTTGTTGCGGCTGAAGTCAAGGAACTGGCGAACGAATCCCAGAAGTCGGCAGAGAATATCGCTGCAATTATTTCCGATCTTCAGAAGAAATCCAGTGCCATGGCAAAGGCCGTTCAGAACTCGATGACCGAGGTGAAAAACGGGAATAATGCAGTAAGCGAGACCCTTGCCGTGTTTAATGAGATTGTTGACTCCATATCAACGATAAACTCAAACATGAGTGAAGTTGCTGCTGCCAGCGAGGAGCAGGCAGCATCGGTTGAAGAGGTTACCGCAACCGTGAATGAGTTTAGTGAGATGGTCCAGCAGACGGCAAAGGAATCAGTCGGGCTTGCTGCAGCAAGTGAAGAGTCATCGGCAGCAGTCGGGCAGATTACCCAGATGGTTGCCCAGGTAAATGAATCCATGGATCGGATCAAAGAGACCACAGAACTGGCAGAGCAGGCTGTGGAACGAATTGAAGCCGAGATGGGCCAGTTTACCTATTAATTTTTTCAATTTTTTGTGTTCCAACCTCATATTTTACAGTGGAAATAAAGGGGTTTATGAGAAGGGAATAATCAGGATTTTTCAGCACGGTCATGGATGATGCTGTGTTCTGAATCAACATTTATTCCTAATCAATTATTCTATGTCATTCATAAAAAAATGAATGATACCGTACCATATATCCATATCATTGCCTAAGAAAAAGCAAAACACTTATCATTCACCAAATGCTACGTACCCCTATCACCTGACCTGAAATGTTTCCTGTACATTCTGCAGATAACCGCAGCCCGGCACAAGATCTTTGGATCCTTGTCATTGATGATGAGGATGATGTCAGAGTGGCAACAGCGGAGTACCTCTCATCCATTCATCAGTTCAAAACCGATATGGCCGGATCAGGAACTGAAGCTCTCGCACTTGTTTCTGAGAATCAGTATGACGCAATCGTGTCAGATTACCAGATGGAAGACATGAGCGGGATTGACCTCCTGAAGAGAATCAGGGCACGGGGAGATAATACACCCTTTATCATCTTTACCGGACGGGGCAGGGAAGAAGTCGCCATCGCTGCATTTGAGAACGGAGCAGATGGATATGTCATGAAGGGGGGTGAAATTAAATCACAGTTTGTTGATCTCGCCCAAAAAATTGTCTCCATTGCTCAGCAAAGAAAGATCGAACAATCCCTTCGTGAGATAGAGGATCAGTTCAGGGATATATACATCAACTCGCCGATAGCAATAGAACTCTATGACAAAAATGGCATTCTGATGGATGTCAACCCTGCCTGTTGCGAACTGTTCGGCATTCGTTCTTCTGATGCAGTGCGGGGATTTTCCCTCTTTGATGATCCGAATGTTCCCAAAGAGGAACTTGATGAACTCAAGAAAGGAAAGACCATCCGTTATCGGAGTGTATTCGATTTTGATCTGGTAACCAGACTCCAACTGTATGAGACATCACGAACCGGAAAGATTACCATTGATGTTCAGATAACGCCGATATACCACGGTGATCACGAACTCTCCGGGTACCTTGTCCATGTTATCGACGTCACAGAAGAGGTTATGGCACAGGACAGTCTCATCAACCAGAAACTCTTTCTGGACCGGCTTATTGAGACCATACCAAGCCCGATCTTTTATAAGGACAAAAAGGGCAGATATACCGGCTGTAACCATGCATTTGAGGAGTATATTGGCCGTACGAAAGAGGAGATCATAGGAAAGACGGTCTATGATATCGCTCAAAAGGACCTTGCAGACATCTATTATGCGAAAGATAAGGAACTGCTTGATGGTCCAAAGACTCAGTCTTATGAATCAAGGGTTCAATATGCAGATGGAACCTTACATGATGTCATCTTTAAAAAGGCAACCCTCCTTGATCAGAATGGAGAAATTAAATGAATAATCGGGATAATCATTGATATCACCGAACGGAAGCAGATTGAGGAGGATCTCAAAAAGAAGGAAGCATACATCAGGACCATCCTTGACAACCTCCCGATTGGGGTTGCCGTCAATTCGGTATCTCCCACTGTAGAGTTCACCTACCATAATGCAAATTTCTTGAAATTTTACCGGATACCTGAAAAAGCCCTCGAAGAACCAGATGCCGTGTGGGAATATATCTATGAGGATCCGGAATTTCGAAGCCGTATCAGGGAACGGGTGATTGCTGATTGTGCCAGTGGTGATCCCCGACGGATGCACTGGGATGAGATTCCCATTACCAGAAAAGGAGAGGAGACCACCTACATTAGTGCGATGAACATCCCCATACCCTGGAGTACCCTGATGATCTCAACGGTCTGGGATGTAACCGACCGGAAAAAGGCTGAGGATGAACTCAACCTTGCGGTGAAGCAGATCGTCTCAAAATCCATCGTCCCCCTCGGCATCGTTGATATCTTCAGGGAGATGAGAAAGGATGTCGGAGATATCTCAGTCTTCTCCGAGGAATTTCTCAACGACCTCCTGAAATACAAACACCAGAATGTGGGAGTTGCTGCGATGACCCGGCTGCTGAGTGATCAGATCCGGGCACGAACCCGGAAAAACACAACTGAAGCAAGAAAATTCTCCGAGATGCTTGAGCAGACGATAAACCAGTACTATAACCGAAAGTCACGACCCAGGAGATTTTAAAAGAGCTTGCGCAGATTGCACGAGAGATCCGGGAGGCTCAGCAGAGAGGAGAGGACTTGGGACTACCTGAGGCAGAGCTTGTATCTGGTATGACCATAAGATCCAGCCTCTTTGGTATGATAAACCGGTATGAATCAAGATGACCAAAGAGATATGCCTTATACCGGTGCATATCATCCTCGGTAACGTTATATGACGGATCTCCTCACTCGGCTGCTGGAACATCCACCGGAATCCATCCATAGCCCTCCAGGTAGAATTCTGCCCGGATGTGAGCTCCTGCTGACCCTTCTATCATCTGGTCATCCGCCTGTTGTCTGTGCAGGAATTCAAAGCGACCGGCAGAGAGCCACAAAGTAATAACTCGGGGATCCACAATCTCCAATCCCAGTTTTATAAACATGCTGTGATTTAGCTTTACCGATAGTATCCAGCCATACATGGGGTGCATGACTGAATGGATGAGTATTGACAATATTTGCGTATTCCTATGCGGTGCAATTCGAATACACGTCTTCAAATAATCTTTTTTTTCCAAACCGATTATTCCAATACGTTTTGTTGGGAACTATAAGGAGAATACAAATTTCAGCCTGGAGATAGAAACGGTTCTCGAAAAGTCTCTCTTTGCGAATGTTCGGGATTATCCTCACTCTTTTGATTCCACGATACGGTATTCACTCTCAGGTATCGTAATTTCAAATCGAATCCCCTCCCCGGGTTTTCCCGTCTCCTGAAGAGTCATACCCGTAATTGAGAGGATCTCACGTGCAAGAAAAAGACTGATCCCGCTTGTTCTCACATATTCCCATTTAAAAATCTCTTCCTTTTCATGATACGGTATTCCCGGCCCATCAGACTCAATAATGATAGTGAGAAAACCAGCATTATTCTGACTCCAAAGCCTGATTTTTGATACCACACTCCCATGCCGGGCAATCGTATCCATGAGAGCGAGCAATGCATCTTCAAATAACGGATCTGCGTATATCTCAATCTCAGGTAACTCGATCGTCCGTGTGAGATGAGAGAGATCCAGATGGGAAACCGCACTGAGAAGAACATACACGAAATTCTGCCATCGTGGCTGTTTAATCCCAAGATTCTGATACTTCTCTGCAAATGAGAGTTTTTCCTGAACCGATTGCAAAATACTCTCCTCTCTCTCAAAGTATACCTTCGCCTCATCAAGGGATTCTGATTCTTTTGAAATCTGGATAAAACCAGACAGGTGAAAGAATGCATTTCTGATATCCTGGCCGATAAGAGTATTGAGGAGATTTAGCTTTTTTCTGGCCTGAATAAGGGCACTATCACTTTTTATTAATTCATTGTAATTT
>NZ_DAONKG010000046.1:0-13284 GCF_035406105.1 Methanospirillum sp. | reverse complement strand
AACATCCCGTGCACGGAAGATTGCCATTTACTCCTCCTCCATGAAGTCGTCCGGCTCACTGATGATTGCATCAAGATCCAGATCATCCTCATCATAATCGGTGGAGATTCTGGTAATATGAGCCATATTTCGCTGCTTCTTGGTCACTGCCGCAGTGACTTCGAAATGATCAGGGAGCTGTGCACCCGGCGGAATAAGACGGACCTGAACGCCGATAACACCCAGCTTTTTGATTGCAACGGCATATCCCTTGTCAACCAGGGTGTTTACCGGATCACCGGAGTGCTTGATATATCCTTCAGTAAACTTCTGAACACGGCCACGGGCACCAGTAAGTTTTCCTGATATGACGACCTCGCAGCCAAGTGCCCCTGAGTCCATAATACGACGGAGTGTCGAAGAACCTGCCTTTCTGAAATACCAGCCACGTTCAAGAGCGCTTGCAAGCCGCTCGGCCATTATCTGTGCATTCAGGTTTGGATTTTCTACCTGCTGAACCTCAATCTGGGGAGATTCAACACCGTATGTGGTTGCAAGATCCTGGGTTAAGGTTCTGACAACCTTTCCACCTTTCCCAATGACAATACCCGGCTTTTCAGCAAAGATCGTCACCTGTGTACCAAGAGGGGTCCGGATAAGGTCCATGCCACCATATCCCGCACGTTTCAGTTCGTGACTAAGGTGCCTTTCCACACGGACTTTCCTGACACCGTCTGCAACAAATTTTCGTTCTACTGCCACAATATCAGGCCTCCTGCTCACGGACGATCAGCTCGATATTCACCGTCTGGCGGTCTTTTGGAGTTGCACGCCCCATTGCACGTGGCATAAAACTCCTTCTTCTGATCCCGCGGTTTGCAGACACATGAATAATCCGGAGCTGCTCCCCTTCAAGTCCATTATATTCAGCATTTTTTCGGACATTATTCAGCAGCCGGAGATATACACGGCTTGCTTTCTGCGGGTACCGGCCGGCATCCCAGCCAACCAGACCCTTCCGGTGAGGAACGTTCCGGTTAAACCGCTTGAACGGGATTGGCTTTTGAAGAGCAATGACATCCTCAAGGTATGCTGCTGCATCGTCAAGCTTCATGCCCCGGATAAACCCTGCAATCTCTATTGCGTGTTTCGGGGAGATCGGAGCTTCGTTCACGCGTCCACGGGCAATATCCTTCCCGGTTACCTGGTTTGAATAATCAAATCTGGCCATAGTCATCACTTCAGCGGAACGAATTTACTCGACCTGGTTGCACCAATACCGGCAGAACCGTGGGTAACCCGCCTTCTCGTTAAAGCAAACTCACCAAGATAATGGAAGATCGATTCCGGCTGGAGTTCAACGCGGACAAATTCCTTTCCATTGTGGATCTCAAGTTCCCGTCCGATCATCTCAGGGAGAATGATCATATCACGCTGGTGAGTTCTGATTCTCGATGCATTGCTGCGGATATCGGAGAGAAGTTTCTCTTCACCGATGGTCCAGCCACGGAGAACCTTCCGACGTACCCGGGAGGGCATGACAGGAAGCAGATCCTCAAGGTTCATTGCACGGAGTTCGTCGATCTTATAGCCATGGTAGGTAAATTCCTCCTTCCGTCGTGGCAGTTTCTTCTGTACCTTCTTTGCCATCCCGTTCACCTCCTTCCAGTCCGCCGGGCTGCGATATGTCCAACCTTTCTACCCGGAGAGGTCCCACGGCTCACCGTCTTTGGTCTGCCGGCATGCTGATGTCCTCCGCCACCGAAGGGGTGATCGATAACATTCATGGCAAAACCTCTGACACGTGGCCAGTTGCTTGCAGTATTCTTCATCTTGTGATACTTCTTACCGGCCTTGACAAACGGCTTTTCACTGCGTCCTCCACCGGCTACAATTCCGATGGTTGCACGGCACTGGCCATTGAACCACTTTGTTGCTCCGCTTGGCATCCGGACTGCAACACGGCCTTCCATTTTGTCAGTTACCGTTGCCTGAACACCACTTGCACGGACAAACTTGCCGCCGTCGTTTGGACAGGCCTCAATGTTACATACCGAAGATCCGGTTGGGATTTCCTGAAGTGGAAGCGTATTTCCGTTCCGGATTTCTGCTAGAGGCCCCCATGTCAGGACATCCCCAATACCCATACCCTCAGTAACCAGGACGTAGGTTTTTTCTCCGCCAGGTACGTCGACACGGGCAATCGGGGTATGACGTGCCGGATCATGCTCGATATCAATAATCTTGTAACTGATGGTCTCTCCTGCACGGCCAAGATGCCTGAGTGCTGCTTTGTACCGGTGTGAAGGTGCACGATATGTCGGGCCACCATGTCCACGGCTTTGTGTAGTTATTCTATGTCCCATACTGGCACCTCACATGATTCCAAGCCGGCTGAGAATCTCTTCAGCAGCTTTCGGGTTTGAAAAACTCACCATTGCTTTTTTCTCTCCCCGGTTTGTCATCATCGTTCTGACCTTGGTAACCGGCTGATCAAACATCTTCTCTATGGCCACCTTGATCTGATTCTTGGATGCTTTCCGGTCAACGATAAACTGCAGCTGACCGTCACGCTCGACGATCATACTCGCCTTTTCTGTTGCATATGGATATTTCAGAATCATTACTGCTCGCCTCCAAGTTTTCTGACGGCGTCCTCAGTCCAGAGCGTAAGACGGGCAGAATGCGTGCCTGGTGCCAACAGTTCAACGTTCAGGTTGTCTACAAGGCACACATCAACTCCGGCCAGATTTCGAGCGGCACGAAGCTTCTCATTGCCGGTAACGATAAGAAGACTCTTTCTTTGTTTATACCGGCGACCACGGAGCTTTCCGCGACCTGCACGAACCTTACGTGACCGTTCTGCACGCTCCACATCCCCATATACACCGATGGCGCGAAGAGCTGCAATAACTTCCTTTGTCTTCTTCAAAGATTCAAAATCGCTTGAGAGAACATACGGGAGGGACCCGGTAAACACATGACCACGGGAGCGGACAAGTTCGGGGGAGACCGTTGCTGCAATGGCAGAGTTCAGAGCTTTACGCTTTTCCTTCTGATTGATGCTACGAACCAGTACTTTCTCTACTTTTGGCGGATGTGCTTCACGGCCGCCTTTTGCCTGTGGAACCTTTGCTGCGCGGGAACTGTTTTTCAGACGTGGTACATGTGAAACACCACGACCACTTCCCCATCCTACTGCAGAGGCCGTGATTCCGGCATACACATAAGCTCCATGCGGCTGATACCGCCGGCTCTGCTGGGCGATTACCGCTTTCTTGATAAGATCGGGGCGATATTCGGAACTGAAGACCGATGGAAGCTCTATCTCGTGGGCAACTGTTCCGGTAAGTGTCAATACCTGTGCTTTCATTTACTTCACCCCTGCTTGGACGCGAGGCTAACAAAGCCAATAGTCGGCTCGCGGATCTTGTGTTCTCCCAGTCTCATGGCATGGCGGATACGGACAAGACGCTTTGACGGGCCTGGGATAGAGCCCTTGATCAGAACATACCGTGCACGGACTTCTCCATAGTTGATAAATCCGCCTTCAGGGGTAATCTCTGCACCATCTTCACCGATTTTAAGAAGACGTTTGTTAAACTCGGTTCTCTGATGGTATCCCATCTGACCCATCATCGGAACCTGCCAGCGGACATGGTGCGGAGTCCATGGTCCAAGGGTTCCGACATGACGTTCTTTCTTTCCACGGGAGTGCTTTCTCTTTCGAAGGTGAACACCCCAGCGTTTCACCGGACCCTGGGTCCCTTTTCCTTTGGTGATGGCCGTTACATCGGTATACTGACCGACTTTGAAGAGCGACCGGACATCAACGTCTTTTCCAAGAATACTCAGGCCGTACTCAAACCGCTCAGTCATAGAACCGCCATCAATACGGGTTTCCATGAGATCCGGTACCTTCTTTGGAACGCCGGTAAGAACAGAGGGACGGGTATACGTTAGTGCAACAACATCGACGATCTTGCCTGCCTCAAGTGCCTCACGAATCTTCTTCTCTGCCTCTTCACGCTTGTTGTTCTTTGGAAGGTTAAGTCTCCGTCCAAGTTCCTTATCAAAGGAGTCAGCCCAGACTTCAGTCAGAACATGGTTACCATACGTATCATGACGATAGACGCGGATTGCGGCAACACGCATATCCGGTACTTCGATCACTGTAACGGGCACCATGATATCTTTCCCCTCATTCGGGCTGTGGGCATGATCATCAGCCATGATGACATGAGTCATCCCCACCTTGTATCCTGCAAAGCCCTGGAGTGCAGGTTCTCCCTGGTACGCGGGCCACGCATGATATTTTGGAACCGGGCTTTTTGCCCTCTTCCTCGGGCTGTATGCCAGAGAACCCAAGCGAGGTCTGTGAATATTTGGCATGTATTAATCAGTCCTTCTTTTCTGTATCTGGGGGCACCCCGGAATTTTTCGGAGTGCTTCGATGCAGGAAAGAGACACGGGACATACGCTGCGTATGCGCTTTCGCCATAACTGCTGCATGCCGGGCATACTGCAAAATCCCTTCCTACCGCATGGAGTTCCGTTTCGGATGTGCAGATAACTCTGCCAGAATGATACTCACATGTGTAGACAGATTTGGCCTGTATCGTCCGGCTACCGGTCTCTCGTAAGATGCGTGATACTTCGGCTTATCCTGAAACCAGGATCCGGGCCGCATCGTCCACCCTTGCCGACATCACATCCCACTCAATCAGCCCATTGCAATTAAAGCAATTTTTGACCAGTTCATGACTAATTATAGTCAGAATCAGTACAATCAGACAGCAGGGGAATCAGATCCCCGCTATCGAGGCTTCCCTAATATTCATCAAAATGAGGTATAAAGATTTGGACTGCCTTTCACTCAAAATAGAGGTCCCCGTCTTCTTTCAGATACACCTCAAATTTCTCGCGGACCAGCCTCGATTTGTTCTTTTCAGGGATTTCCTCACGAATCCGGTTCATCAGCTGGATATTGTCATACCTGACCTTTATGCCGACCTTTTCAGCCTCGTCATAAATCTTTTTTGCCGCGTCAAAAAGGTCAGAACCCTTCTCAATTGTACAGAGATGTCGTGCATCAAGACTGTAGAAAAAATCAAGAGTCTCCCGCGCCCGTTTGATATTCTCCATCGCGGATTTTTCAATGGTACAGATATTCGCCTTTGAAGTCTGGATTAAATCGGCGATCTGTTGCTGGGTAAGGCCCGACTTCCTGTACCGGAGAACCTCCTTCTGTCGATCTGTCAATAACCCTTCTTTCATACAGGTATTCTTCTCTATGGATTTAAACAGGTTTCGTTAACTCACTCAATAACGACAGAATGTTAAAGGAAGATTTACTATCTATTTAAATTACAGCTAATCCGCGCCACGAAGGGGTTTTTGACAAAAAACGATTTCACAATATTTATTATGATATTTTGTCAAAGTATCGTTGAACACACAGAGGTGTAGTATGGTTGTAAAAGTAGGAATTGCAAAACTCGGAAATATTGCCAGCGGTGTCATGGCAGAACTTCTCCTTGATGAGCGTGCAGACCGTGAAGACATGCAGACCTTCATGGCAACATCAGGAACCAAACTTCAGCCGGAAGATATCGACCGTGTCGTTACCAATATGAAGGCATGGGGCCCGGACTTCTGTATCGTTGTCTCTCCAAACGGAGTTCTTCCAGGACCAAAAGGCGCACGTGAGGCACTTGCAGCAGCAGGTATTCCATGTGTCGTCATTACCGACGATATAACCACCAAGAAGGAAGAATGGGAAGCCCTCAAGGCAAGCGAATTTGGATACATCATCATGAAGGGCGACTCCATGATTGGTGCACGCCGTGAATTCCTTGACCCCATTGAGATGGCAGACTACAATGGAAATCTCATCAAGGTCCTCTCCGTGACCGGAGCATTCCGCAAACTTCAGGTTGCCCTTGATGAAGTCATCGATCAGGTAAAGGCAGGAAAGAAGGGTAAGGACCTTGTTCTCCCCAAGATTGTGATGACCTCGGACAAGGCTGTTGAAGGAGAATTCAGCAACCCCTATGCATACGCCAAGGCTCGTGCAGCATACGAGATCGCGCAGGCAGTAGCCGGTGTCAACGTCAAGGGTTGTTTCATGACCAAGGGCTTTGAAAACTACACCCCAATCGTTGCATCAGCACATGAGATGATGCGCCAGGCAATGCTCCTCTGTGAAGAAGCACGTGAGATGGAAAAGGCAAATGATGCCGTCATCCGCAAGCCGCACAAGAACGATGGAACCCGGGTTGCAAAGAAGACCCTCATCAGCAAACCAGAGTAAACCCAAAAGGGTTCTTTTTTTTAGTTCTTACTTTACCCGGAACTGTTATTGTCCCGCCACATCCTTCCCAGATCTTCCGGAAGAGTCAGGATGACCGGTTCATAATGAAGCCGTTCCATAAAGGCCGAATCAGATGTAGAGAGAGGATTTGGATTAATCCGTGCAATGAGCACCGCAAACGCAGAAAAATAGTCCCGGTCTGAATCCTGACCAAAGAATATCGAAAGATTCCAGGCACCATGCCCCAGGTCATGGTAAAAATCAAGAATCTGAATCAAATCTTCTGAAAATAAATTCACATACTCCAGAAAATCAGTTATGGTGACACCGGGAAGGATACATCGGATCTCCTTCTCACCAATCGGGACCGGATGTGCATACCAGAACAGGTGAAGACCGGGTAAAAACCTCTCAGACTCTCTTTCATGCAGACATACGTCATTCCACCACACACGATTATGTTGCTGATAATACTGTCTGGAACATGAGAGGTATGTACCGGGAAGGGAATCTGGTATAGGATCGATAAGCCCCTGCAGATGGGGATGAGGCAGGGATGCACCGGCAGAGGGAAGAAAATTCCAGTTAATCGAACCATACCCGGGTTCATTCTGTAATCCCTGTATCTGGCCAATAAGCGCATTTTGTATCTGTTCCTGTGTAAATGAACGAACCATATGATCCCTGGTCATGACGGTGACAATATGGTATGATGCAAACGGGTAGAGATTTGGAAAGGTGATACTCTCACCGACTTCCAGCCGGGTACCATCCGCAAATACAGGAGTTACCTTATTGACAAGGTCAGGACAGAAGGGACATCCATCCGGTGTATAATAAGGGATATCCGGCGTTCCGATGCCTCTTTTGAGGCGCTCAGGACAGATACGGGAACGTATACCCGTCAGGGATTCGGTCCTGAACTCAATAAAGCCACTGGCATGCTCATGTCGGCTGGTTTGAAACATCTCATCTTCCCAATACCCCGTATGAACATATCAGTATTTCCTCCCCTTTGGATTGAGATTAACACTCTGATTAAATTGAAAAAAGAAGTATGTGTAAGGTTTACACGACGTATTTTCCAAGCAGGCGGATTGAATTGGTGATATCCGGACCGATTGGTGAGCCAAAGATAATCTGAGTGACACCAGCCTTGGTAAGGTCCTCACATTTCTGTCTGACCGTGTCTGGGTTACCGGCAATCGTGAATGCATCGATCATGGTGTCGTCGACATTCTCACCGACTGTCTTAAAGTCAAACCGTGCAATTGCGTCCTTGAGGATTGCAACCTTGTTCAGGTCAACTCCGTGACGGTTGTTGATCTCTGGTGGTGAACCTGCTGCGATGAAAGCGGCAACAATCTTTGCAGCGTTGCGTGCTTTCTTCTCGTTCATGTCGATTGACATGGCAGTGTATGCCCCGACATCAAAGCCTTTCTTTCCAACCTTGTCACAGGCAGCCTTAATGATCGGTATTGCGATCTCAAAGTCCTTCGGGTTGGATGCGTTAATGAGCGCACCGTCTCCGATTCTCCCGGCAAGATCAAGAACCTTGGGACCTTGTGCTCCTACGTAGATCGGGATACCCTTCTTTCCTGGAAGCTTGACACCTGTCAGTTTTGCACCATCATAATCAAAGAACTGCATGCCGCTCTTTTTGATCTCCTCACCTGCAACCAGTTTTCTAATCTGTACAATTGCCTCTTCCAGACGAGCAACCGGTTTCTCTGGGTTGATTGCAAGCTTTGGAAGGGTGGACAGGTCACCGGGTCCAATACCAAGAACTGCCCGACCATCAGAGATCTCATCAAGCGTACAG
Organism: Methanospirillum sp.; assembly: GCF_035406105.1. Taxonomy (GTDB): domain Archaea; phylum Halobacteriota; class Methanomicrobia; order Methanomicrobiales; family Methanospirillaceae; genus Methanospirillum. Next base: position 5,170 of record NZ_DAONKG010000046.1, on the reverse strand, counting down.
GCAAATGAAGCCATTGCAGCCGGGGTATCGGTAAAGGAATTCATGATACCCGGACCCATCTTCAGGGTGGTGGTCGCCTGTGCAATTGCTGCAAGGGTTGGGTAGCAGTGACGGTTGTTATAGTGGTTTGTGATCCATGCAAAGTCAATATCTTTGGATTCTGCAAGTTTACAGTATGTTACTACCTGTTTTACCGATAAATTACCTGGGACAAATTCGATACCATAACTCAAGGCATATCACCTCAATTCACTATTAACACCCATACCGGTAAAAATATTATCATTTGATATCGGGGTTTTTTTACATTTCCTGCATCCAACATCAGAATTGTGAAGATATGCCCGTATTATGAGATCAGGATCTCTAAATATCCTGCATAACGCATCGGTTTCTCTGAGATAATCCCACATAATGTGGATATCTCCTGATCAGAAATGAGGAACACTTGTATCAGATGAACAGAATACATATACACAGGATCCTCGGTGAGTATGAACGGGCGTGATATGACCATATGAGACTGCTGATTCTTGGGCTTGGAACTGCAGGAAGTAAGATAGCGGATGCGATAATCAGACCGTCTGGTTACTCTTCCAGATGTTCAGACCTTCATGCTGTGGCAGTTGATAATGACCCGGATGTCCTCGAGCACCTGAATCATATCGGAGAGGAAGCAAAGTTCTACTTTCCAAAGGATGACATCGATGCTCCGGAGCTGCTCACGACCCGGTTCACCATAGATGAGGTAAAAGCCAAACTCAAGAGCTTTGATGTTGGAGTTCATGACGCAATCCTGGTCTGCGCCGGTCTTGGGGGAGGTCTGGTGAGTCTTGTTCCACACCTTGTCTCAATCATTCGGGAGACGATGTTTGAACCTGTGTTTGCCCTAGTTACCATACCGGCGGAGGATGAAGGGGAGTCGCGTCTCATCAGGGCGATGAAAAACCTCCAGACGATCCGGCCCCTTGTCGATGGAGTAATTATTTTTGATAACCAGCTCTGGCTGGACAAGGTACGGGGAGAACTGGCAGAGACGACCCTGCAGAAGCCTGCAAGTATCTCTGAAAAATTCTGGCTTCCCGGAACATCTGAGCGGGAGAGTATTGAACCATATGAACTGGTAAACCGTCATATCGCCCGAAGAATCCGGTTACTGGTTCATGCTGGTGAGATACAAAAAGGAATTCCACAGACCGTTCTTGACTCACGGGAGATACTGAACACTATTACCGGCATGTCGTTTATCACCATCGGCCTTGCGGAAGAAGATCTCCCGGACCATGGGAGAATCGGCATCATCAGACAAAGGAATGAATCCCGCGTCGGAAGACAGGAGCGGGCTGCCCGCATCGTCAAGCTTGCAGAAAAAGCGGTCTTTCGGGATATATCCGCATATTGTGACATTTCAACCGCCAAAAAGGCCCTTATCCTGCTGTCAGGGCCGGAGGAGGAGCTATCCATGAAAGGGTACATGGCTGTGCGGAAGTGGATCGATGAAAGCATTGACGGGTATGAAATGAGGGCTGGGGATATCCCGGTTTCATCCAGACAGGCAAACCGTGTATCAGTGCTCATAGTCTTCTCAGGTCTGAAAACGGTGACACGGGTTCAGGAGCTCTACGAGCGATTTAGCCACAAAGAGAAAGCCGGGTGATTACCGATCCACAACACGTGAGAACGGAATAGTTCCCGCGCCAATTTCTGTTTTTAATTTATATCCGGCTTCCGCGGCACACCCAATCGAATTCATACCTGAAAAGGAGACCAAAGAGATGCGGTGAGGATCGGTTAACAGATTAAATATTCTCCCTTTTCCCATCGTGAGTGGAAAGCGGAATCCGCATCCCTGCATCTTCTCAATAAGATCCTGCCCGCGCTCTTCAGCAGCACCAGGAATCTGTCTGACATTTGCAAGCAGCAGTCCGGTCCCGGTGTTGATATAATCCGTTATTGAAGTCAGCCCGGCTCCGATAAAGAGCTGAAGAGAGTCTACTGTTGAACCCTGGTACCCGATTATATTCGTAAATCTAGTGGGTTTTTTGTTTTCAATCTGGATTGTTCCCCCATATGCAACCCGTACCGGGATACCATTATGCTGAAAAACACCGTCCATAGTAATGCTACAGACCGTCAGAATTCCGCTATGGCCGGATGGAACACGCGGGTCACGATCAATGACTGAATATCCTGAAAAAAAACTGCACCCGCTATCCCTGACCTTATCAAACCGCTCAGATACTGGTTCAAATATTTCATCAGGGACTATTGTCAGATTATATGCAACGTCACCAGTGGCAGTCTCCGGATCAAAGGTACTTCGGAATGCGAGTCGTTCCAGCTTTGAGATGACAAATCCCATCCGATCATCAACAAGCGCCCGATCGGTCTCCATGATCCCGGCAGGTGTAAGAATCCTTCCCTGGTTCCCTACCTTTTCGGTAAACCCACGGGTGTCAAGATACCGGAGATAGTACTGAACTGCCCGGTCTGTCATCACATACCCCCGCTCAGCCAGCATTTCAGACAGGCGTTTCGCCCCCATCGGCTCCCGGTGTTCCTTGAGAATACGAAGGATTTCAATGTATTTATGCTCGGTCTTTATCATCGTGCTGTAACCACCCCATGACTGTCCTGATACCTGCCTGAATACCCGGCCGTCGGTGTATCTACCTGTTGAAAGACCATTTGAACTATTCTGTCACCTTCCTGCACAGATACATCTTCTGTTCCGCAATTATACAGACAGAGCGTAAGATGACCACGAAACCCGGGATCTACAAATCCACCGCTGATAAAAATTCCGCGACGTGCAAATGAAGAACGACACCGAAGTGTCGCTGCGATGTCCAGAGGGAGTTCAACCCATTCCTTGCTTGCAAGCAGGGTCATCATATTCCTTCGGATGACAACCGGCTCTGAAGCACGCAGATCGTAAGAGGCGGGTTGCTGACTCTCTTCAGCATATGGCTCAAGCGTTATTTTTCCTTCTTCGCGGGAAAGGTTCATCCGGGAACGAATTGACTGTGATGACAGGATCATATCCTTAGGTTGGGAGAATAAAGATTATCAGCCTATGGATAGAAATTCTGAGGGGATCCATGGGGTAGCGGATATCCTACCGGGCTTCGGACCCGGAGACGTGGGTTCGATTCCCACTGGATCCGTCTCTTTTACAGTGATCTTCTCCGGCTGCTATGGCTTCTTCTCCGAGGAGATCTTCGCCTGGACCGAAACATAAAAAGACCACCTCCTGCAATCACCAGGATCACTCCAATAATGAGGGGGATGAGAGGAAAGGTATTTGAATTGTTACTTCCGACCGTTGACGGATTATGAAGAATTATTGTGTTCGGGTTTGTCTGAGTACTTGCAGATGTTGAATTCGGGTAATATCCTCCCTTCTCTGCTTTAATCCGATACATTTTTCCCTCAATCGCCGGAAGCAGACAGGTTCCGTTCACATCAGTCGCACACGTACTCAGCGACTCCTGTGCTTCACCAAGGAGAAACACCGACGCGTCCCGAAGCGGATTTCCATATGCATCACTGACCTGCACCTGTAAATCGATAAACTCACTCTCAAGGACGATTATCAGTTCACCAGTCTCCTTTCCAGGGGTAAAGGATGAGGTGTTCGTCTTGTAGCCATCATGGTTCACAATGAACTCATAGGGCCGTATCTCAAGAGAGGGTATCATCATCCGTCCAAACTCATTGGTCTCGCCAAGCAGAGCCCCGTCCATCCGGATGGTGGCATTTGTGAGAGGTTTTTGATCGTTATTGTAGACAGAAACGAAGATCGTTGATTTTGCCTTGACCAGTGGGAAATCGACCACTTGGTCCTCATATGATATGGTCCTAGCTACATGGGCGGGTTCATACCCGTCCGCAGTAATATCAAAAATGTGTTCGACATTGCGGCTCGTATTTGATATCAGGATCCCCCGATCATTTGTCGTGCCGGTGTTTACCCCGTCTATCTGAATATGAGCTGACTGAATCGGAACGGAACTGGCAGCATCCAGAACACGTATCGAGATTCTGTCATTTCTGACCAGAGAATACTGAACAGTTGTCGAGTCACCACCGGTTACAATGGTATCATGGGTTGCCTGAAAATTCGGTGCAGTGATCTCAAGATTATACACCTGGTCTGCCCGTAATCCCAGATCCGCTTTCCCTTCAAACCCTGACCGGGCCTCATGACGGATACCATCCTCACCTGTAACCACGATGTATGCATCCTGAACTGGAATGAGCGTATCAGCATCGTATACTTCTACATGAAGGGTGCTGTTTCTCACCTGAAGAGGAACCAGAAGAGCGGTATCATTCTCAGCAGGTGATCCGGTCCACTCCGAATAGCCTCCTTTTGCAACCCTGATGTGAGGACGGTATCCCTCAAAACTCAGGTTAAATGCCCCGTTAATATCGGTTTTCCCGGCAATCTTCCCGTCTGCATAAATGATTGCTTCAGGTATCAGCACTGTCCTGTCAGACTGCTCAAATACAATGACCATCACTGAGGATCCTGAAACAAGACACAATGAGAGGACAAGACATATACTGACAAGACAAACCGCGGGAAAATGCATATCTGATATAGTGTGTTGGTGGTTCTATAAAAAAAGGATACAGGGTTACCCGTTATTCAAGCGTCCGGGATCGGCCAGGTGCCCATTCTCTGACCTGCGGTACACGGTCAATGAGCATTCCTTCAACCATCACCGGTCTGAGTCGTCTGGCTTCTTCTATCGCTTTTTCAAGACGCCACGTGCGGTCGGCATAGATCGTAAAGATAGGATCGCCTTTTGAGAGACTGGTCCCAGGTTTTGCATGCAGATATAATCCAGCCCCATGATCTGCGGGCGCACCAGCAGTCCGGGCAATCGAAATTAAGGAATGATTATTCAGATCGATGACATATCCATTGCTGTCTGCACGAACAGTGTAGAAATGTTCACCTGCGGTTATTTTTTCAGATCTGACATCAGGATTTCCACCCTGGACTGCAATAATCTCAAGGAATTTTTTATGTGCCTTTCCGGATCGTAAAATCTCATTTGCTACCTGGGCACCTTCACCACGGTTCGCCTTCCCTGCAAGTTCCAGTGCAATACCGGCAATAGCACAACTCTTCTGAATTTGAGAGCGGGGGGAATCACTT
>NZ_DAONKG010000045.1:0-13650 GCF_035406105.1 Methanospirillum sp. | reverse complement strand
GAATACTTTGATCAACAGGGATTTAAGATACGATATTCAGGTTCGTTTGTTGCAGATTGTCATCAGCTTCTGGTATATGGGGGAATCTATACATACCCGGGGACTTTGAAGAGTCCGAATGGAAAACTCAGATTATTATTTGAGGCAAACCCCCTCGGATATATCATCACGCAGGCAGGTGGCCGGATAACTGACGGAAAGAGAAATATTCTGGATATTATTCCTGAAAAACCTCATCAGAAAACCCCGATTTATATTGGAAGTAAAGGCATTATTGAAAAGATTGGGGAGATTTATAAAATCTCATAAATAATTTATCAGATCAATATTAGGAATCTTTAATATGGCTGCAAGCCTTATATAAGGCAGATGGTTAGCAGCATTGTCCTCCCAATCAAGAAAGTATATTCTCTTGTTGATACTCTGATCTCCGTTGAAATGAAAGAGGAAGAAGGAAGGACATTTCAGGGCCGGCTTGTGGCAGTGGATGAGTACCTGAACCTGCATCTTGAAGAAAGCGTTGAGATGACAGGGAAGAACAAGGGTCGCAATCTTGGAACTCTCGTTATACGGGGAAATAATATTTTGTCTATCGCACCGGTAGCCTAAAGATGGCCATGTCCGCGGACGAGGATGCATTTCGTATCATTGCCTCTTCACCTGAAGGTGTACTCCAAAGTGAACTCTGGAAGATCCTTGGGGTTGACAGCAGGAAATGTTCACGAATCGTAAAAAAACTCCTGGACTCGAACCGGGTAGAGCGTATTGAATACCGGCAGGAAGGAATCAAGACATTCAGATTAATCGCCAAGAAAGGTCCGGCAGATCCCTATTGTCTTCTTGCCGGTCAGGAGTTGATTCCTTGTATTGCATGCGATGAGGATTGTGATGTTGAGACATGTACTGATCTGCTTGACTGGATGTACCAGCTGGCAATCAGTGATGCAGAAGAATCAACATCGAATTCAGAAAAAACCGAAAAATAATTTTATTGTGATATACCCTCAGGGGTACCATCATCATTGAATGTATTGCATTCCACACAGGATAGTGTGGAGATGTAATATTTATGCATATACTCTTTTACCATCCGGCGGGCTGAAAACCGTGGTGCGTTGCTTTTAATAGACTCTTTCATCATTGCAACCCATTTATGGGGAATACCATCAAGGTCGGTATCGTAATACAGTGGGACGATCTCATTTTCAAGCAGGGAGTACATTTCAGCAGCATCTTCCCAGTTTCGATCATTGTTTGTATGGTTCTTTCCAAATATCCAGCCGTTTTTCCCATTATATCCTTCTATCCACCAGCCATCAGCAATTGAGAAGTTTAAAACACCATTCACCGCCGCTTTCATTCCACTTGTCCCGCTCGCCTCCTGGGGAGGGATTGGGTTATTCATCCAGACGTCAACTCCCTGCACCAGGTATTTTGCAATCTGTTCACCGTAATCCTCAACAAACGCAATCCGTCCGCCAAACTCGGGTTGTTGTGCATACTGGTAAATACGCTGAAGTATCCGTTTCCCTTCATCATCCGCCGGGTGTGCCTTTCCTGCAAAGATGATTTGTACCGGTTTCCAGGGGTTATTCAGAATCTTTTTCAGCCGGTCAAGATCCTGGAAGATGAGATCTGCCCGTTTGTATGTAGAAAACCGGCGTGCAAACCCGATCGTCAGGGTATTGGGATCTATGAGGGCACCACCTGCAACCACGTTCGCACAGTCAGCCTGATATTTCATCCAGTCCCGGCGTTTGAACTGCAATATACGGTTGATTAGTTTAATCTTGAGTGCATAGTGAAGTTCCCAGAGTTTTGCATCCGGAACACGATCAATAAGTGCCCAGACATAATCCTTGTCATGATGGTCAAACCAGTCCGGGCAGATGGGAGATATATATCGGTTAATAAGAGACACAAGCCGGGGGTTTATCCAGGTGGGTATATGAACTCCATTGGTAACCGAACCAATGGGAACTTCATCAAGTTTTCGTTCAGGCCAGAGGAAATGCCACATCCGCCGAGCAACCTCTCCATGTTTTTCACTGACCCCGTTTGCGTACGCAGCCATTCGCAGGCAGAATGCAGCCATGTTAAAGGTATCTGGCGGGTCTTCAATATGCTGCCCCTTTTTCAGGAAATCATCCCTGGACATATGCATGCCGGCATAATATGCATTGAAGTACTTGTCAATCATCCAATGAGGGAATTTGTCATGTCCTGCCGGGACCGGGGTATGGGTGGTGAAAAGCGTGGTATTATATACATGTTTTAATGCTTCTTCAGGGGTGAGTCCATCTTCTATCTTCTGACGGTACCGTTCGATAAGGGCAAAGGCAGCATGGCCCTCATTCAGATGGATAGCTGTATATTTTACTCCCAGTGATTTCAGGGCATGAGTCCCGCCAATACCAAGGACGATCTCCTGCAAAAGTCGCATTTCATTGATACTGCTGTACAGTCGGCTGCTAATATTTCGAAGATGTGGTGGATTTTGTTCAATTTCCGTATCAATAAGGTACAGAATGACGCGGCCGATATCAACTCTCCAGAGAGCAAAATGAATCTGGGGTGCAATAAAGGGAACCTGAAGGATCAACTGGTTCCCGTCTCTGCCAAGGACCCGTTTCACCGGTGCATTATCCCGGTCCAGTTTCTCTTCGACATCCTCCTGCCACCCGTCGTTTCTGATACGCTGGTGTAAATACCCATCAGAGTACATAAACCCGATTGCGACAAGAGGAATTCCGATGTCACTGCACTCCTTAAGGTGGTCTCCTGCAAGAAATCCAAGTCCTCCGGCATAAAGGGGGAGTGAATGCTGAAGTCCATATTCAGCAGAAAAGTATGCAATCTTATGATGCTGGTGCTCAGGGTAATACTCATCAAACCATTGGTTCTTTGCCAGCATATATCGCTGAAATTTGGCAATGACCGCATCATAGTGATTGGTATATTCAACATTGGATGCCGCTGCTTCAAGTAATTCAGGGGGAAGCTCCTGTAGCATCCTGACCGGATTATGGATGGATTCTTTCCATCCCTGCCGGTTCAGGTTTTTAAAAAGGAGCCATGCTTCAGGGTGCCATGAGGACCAGAGATTATATGAGAGATCAATTAGTCCTGAAAGACGGTCAGGTATATGATCGAAATCTATCCATCGAATGCCTATCATAATTTGTCCTGCACTCTTGCTGATAGGTGATTATCTTCATATATCGTATATAGTTAATGGATGCCCAAATGGAAGGTATCATTCGAAAGAACATCCACGTATGAAAAACAGGAGTACTAAAAAAGATACTCCCGGACGGATTCGAACCGTCGTCATCGGAACCAAAATCCGATATGATTGACCTCTACACTACGGGAGTGATGAAATGCAGGATTGACCTTGCCTTTACATATTCGTACTTCGAGAATATAGAAATTCCCGCGTTCTTCATCTGCGTTGTTTCAGAAGACCAGGAAAATATTTCTCAATCCGATCGGTGATATCAGGGTCAAGTCCGATTTTTCCTGCTGATTGCGCTTTATGGACAAGAAAATCCTTTACCTCCTCTTCAGAGAGGGTTCTGAATGCCTCCTTTGATTCGCGCTGCCAGTCAGTCCAGGTGATGAGATAATAATACCTGGTTCCGTCAGGAAGAGTACGAATATGAAGGTCTTCCCCCTGACGGTAATCAAGTGATGTCCTGACGTTTGAGTGTGGAGTCTTAAAGATCCAAGGATCAGTCTTTGGATCAACCTGCAGCCACTTTCCATCTGTTGTTAATATCGTTTTCATGGTTCTTCTCTCTGATAATTATTCTGAACACCTGATTGTTGTATCTGTCTTCGATTCAGATTTGCGAGCGGGAAAAACTCACGGTACACTTGGCGGCGTTCATCAACATCGGTATGCAGGTACACTTCAGTTGTCTTTATGGATGCATGCCCCAGGTTCTCCTGCACGACCCGGAGGTTGCGTGATCTCCGATAGAGTTCACTTGCATAGCTGTGCCTGATTTTGTGTGGGGTAATTCCTGGTGGAGCGTATTTTTTAAAGATAAGCTGGACGGTTCTTGGAGATATATGATTCCCTCCCTGACCGGGGAAGAGCGGTCCGGAGAGTCGGTTCCCGATAAGACGTGCGATCTCCTCAAGGGTCTCCTCATCAACAAAGACCATCCTGACTTTCCCCCCTTTCCCCAGGACCCGGATCATCTGGTCATCAAAGTCAACATCCTCGACATTCATGGTGCAGAGTTCTGAGACCCGGACCCCGGTGGCATATATAATCCTGATCATGAGCCGGTCCCGTTCGTCCTGAATACTCTGGAGCAGACGCATGACCTGACTGTGTTTAAGATATTTCAGTTCCTTCTCTTTTACCTTCGGACGATCGACACGGGGGACCGGATTTGCATCAATCACCCCCTGCATGAGAAGGAACCGGTAAAAGGATGAGAGGGATGAGAGGATACGGTTGTATGTTGTGGCGTGATACTGACGCTTTGAGGAGATGAATTCGAGGTACCGGGAGATATCTGATGCAGTGATCCGGACATCTGTCTCAAGTCGGAGGAGCTCTTTATGATCCCACTTTTTCGAAAGGTCACCCCGGTATGATCTGGTCAGCCACAGGTACTGACCAAACCTTCGGAGAGTGAGATCATAACTCCGCAATGTTTTCTCCGAATAATTCCTCATTTTCAGATATTGGATAAACCGGGGAATCCATTCTGAAAAATATCCGTTTTCCACTTATAAGAATTCTTCATTTCTAAAATATTAATTATTTCGTAGAATACCTATTCTGCGAAATTCAGGATCTCGGAATTACTTTATATCGACTATTCCAACTATGATATCGGTTACATACAGGTGCTGCCCGCCATCAGGGGCAACCAACCGCTGAGGTCTTGGATATATGCCTGAAAATTCGGTCCTGATTGTAGAGGATGATGAGATAATTGTACGGGTCTTATTGACTATCCTACGCGAAGGTGGCTTTACGATTCATACTCCGGTGAACTCAGGCGAACAGGTCATCGAGCAGGTTGCCGCAGAAAAACCTGATGTTGTCCTGATGGATATTGACCTGCCCGGAGCAATGTCAGGAATTGAGGCTGCGGCACAACTCTTCAATATCTTCTCGATACCCGTGATCTTTGTGACCGGCCATGATGAGAAGAAAATCTTTGAAAAAGCCATGGGTTCGATGCCATTTGGTTTTCTCATAAAACCGGTCAACCCAAATCTTCTCTATAGCACAATCAGGGTCAGTATCAACCTCTGTGACAAAATCCGTCAGACAACAGAGGGAAAAAAGGGGGGACTTTCCCCGTCGATGTGGGTACAGATATCTGATTCATCTCATCCGGTTCTGATTACGAATGCGGATCATGCAATTATCTGGATGAACCAGGCTGCTGAAGAATGTATTGGAGAGAGGGGATCAGCACTCTTCCTCAGGGATATCCGTGAGGCACTCAGGGTATTGAGTCCTGACCTTGACATTTCTGCTGCCTTTTTCACATCCGCTGAAGAATGTGATATGCGGCTGTGTGCAGGTGAGCCTCAGGAAGAAAGACAATATATAATAACTGCCCGGCCGATTATGAATATGTTTGGTACATATTCCGGTTCATTTATTACGATCACGCAGCCATCGTAACCTGGCATCAGTTCCATGGCCCCGGAAGGGGGAATGATCCGAAGGAGGAACAAATGGATCTCCGGGCGAAAACATTCCTGATAATCGGACTGACCCTTCTTGGGGGAATCGCTCTCATTATCCTCTTTTCATTTACCCTTCTGACTGAAAGTTACTCCAGGTTTGAGGAAGATAATGCAAGACAGAATGTGATAAATGGGCTTAAGGTCCTTTCGAATGAAAAAGATCAGATCTACTCCCTGACCGGGGATTGGTCACGATGGGATGAAACATATCTCTTTGTTCAGGATAAAAATGAAAATTATATCATAAAAAACCTCAATTATGCGTCAATATATAATCTTGGCATAGATATTCTGATATTTTTTCGGAAAGATAACTCTCTGAAGTATGCGACACAGATAAACACCACTGCAGGGCATATGGAATCTGTATCAGATCTTGTGGTTTCACAGGTATCAGCCATACCTGGATTCTTCACATTTGAATCGATACTGGATGGGAAATCTGGTTATATTCTTCTCCAGGACGACCCGGCCATTATAACCTCTCAACCCATCATAACCAGTACCTATCAGGGCCCATCGGTTGGAACACTGATTTTTGTAAAATATCTTGATAATTCTACAATCCAGACCCTCTCTGGCATATCTGGTCTTCATCTTTCAATCACTCCGGTTATGAGTATACCCCTGGAAAAAGTCGCTTCCCATATCCGGGATAGTACGGATTCTGATATCATCGTCACTCCTGAGTCGGATATGAATATTACCGCAACAACCTATCTTCCGACAATAGATTCCAAGGGATTTTTAAAATTTACCGTGAGATTGCCGAGGGACATCATCAGGCAGGGGACTGAGACCATAGTCATCTATATAATAATTCTCATGATCCTGGGCCTTGTTGTTATTGGGGTGTCATTGCTCATTATTGACCGGCTTGTTCTCATCCGGTTACGAACCCTTATTGAAAATATCAAGAGGCGGAATACTGAACGAACAGAAATGCAGGCTCCCCTTCTGAATGGGAATGATGAGTTTTCTACCTTGGCACAAGAGATACATCCGATCTTTTCTGAATTAAACCGGTCTCGAATGGAACTTGAAGAGCATAACCGGCTGCTTATTGAGAGTGAGAGAAAATACCGGGAACTTGCCGATCTGCTTCCTGAGTTTGTTTTTGAATCAGATTTGGATGGCAATATCTCATTCATAAACCAGATGGGGAAAAATATTACCGGGTATAGCACCGAAGAAGCGAGCAGAGGCCTTCATATCCTTACCTTTTTACATCCCAGTAACCACTCCGAATTCCAATCTGCCCTGGAAGAGATTAGACAGGGGAGATCAATTACTGGATATGAGTTTACCGGGATGAAACGAAATGGAGAGATTTTTCCGGTTGTCGTGTATGCAACCCCAATCTGGCAGGAATCCAGAGTTATTGGTCTTCGTGGTTTTGCCATTGACATATCTGAACGAAAAGAGATTGAGACATCACTTCGCAAACTTGCAGAAATCGTAGAACATACCAGCACTGGTATTGTGACCGGTACAGGGCCGGTTGTTGATTATGTCAATGCCGCATATTCACGGATGCATGGAGCAGATCCTGCAGTATTTATCGGAAAAAGTCCATTTATTGTCGTAAATGCCTCCCCGAAAAAAAATTTTCTCCAATATCTGGAAACTGCCCTGCATTCCGGTCATGCCACGTTTGAGCTTGATCATATCAGATCAGATAATACGCTCTTCCCGGCCCTTCATGATCTGACGATACTGTCCGGTTCATCTGCTCAGAATGTGGTATGGGTTCTGAATGTTCAGGATATCACGGAACAACGGCTGGCATGGAAGGCACTTCTTGAGAGTGAGTCTCTTCGGGAGTCTGCGAGGCAACTTCGTGATGTCATTTCCCGTCTCCCTGATGCAACCTTTGTGATCGATAAGGATGGATGGGTGATCTTCTGGAACCAGGCCATGGAACAACTGACCGGAATTCCGGAAGAGAAGATTATTGGAAGGGGACGGTACGAGTATGCAATACCTTTCTATGGTGAGAAGAGGCCGATGCTTCTGAATGCAGTGCTCGATAAGGAAGGAACCATAATTCAGATGTTTCCTAATGTAAGCAGATCAGGGGATTCGTTGTTTACTGATGAATCATTTCCCCAAATGGGAAAAGGAGGGAAATATTTCTCCTCCATGGCAGGTCCGATTTATGATTCAAAGGGAAACATCATCGGTGCCATTCAGAGTATGCGTGATATCACCGCCCGTATTATGGCTGAAAAAGCCCTTATGCGAACAAATGAAAAATTAAACCTTCTCTCAAGTATCACGAGACATGATATCAGAAACCGGGTGACGGTCATTCTTGGCCTCCTGCCCCTCCTCAAAGAAGCCAGAGATGATCCGGAGACGGCAGAAATTGTAAAGATACTGGATAATGCCACGAGACTGATTCATGACCAGATAGAATTTACGAGAATGTACCAGAATCTTGGCATTCAGTCTCCTGAATGGAAGGATGCCGGTTATCTGGTTCAAAAAGCATCAGAAATCGGCATTCCTGATCGGATTACGGTTGAAAATCATCTATCTGGTCTTTATATTTATGCAGATCCTCTGCTGGAACGAGTATTTTATAATCTGATTGACAATGCAATCCGTCATGGAGGACCAAACCTGTCAAGAATACGGTTTTCATGGCATCTTGATGAAAGTGCGGCCTGTATTGTATGTGAAGATGATGGTCAAGGTGTTCCGGGTAATCTCAAGGAGAGGATATTTGAGCGTGGCTATGGAAGTAATACCGGTCTTGGTCTCTTTCTTGTCCGGGAAATACTGTCGATTACAGGAATTGGCATCATCGAAACCGGTGTATATGGAAAAGGCGCACGATTTGAGATACGGGTACCGTCAGGCGGATATGCTGAAGAAAACAAGAATGAATAGAACGCCCAGATCGGAATTCGAATCCGAGTCGTCGGCGTGACAGGCCGACATGATAGGCCACTACACTATCTGGGCTTTGGGACAACCCCTATACATGTTGTCTTTCCAGTATAAAAAATCTGATGGATATCTCATCCACAGCCTTTCCGTGGAATTATCTGTATAGCACATCTAAAGGTACAATGATGGCAACACCATTCCGTTCACGGGATCCTACCAAGTATCACAAGTTCAGGAAGGTTGACGGCGCATCATATCATCAGGTAAACCAGTTCCTTAGAAAGAGAACATTTATTACAGCCCGGGAATGGGCGATATCCCGGCTATGTGCTGATTTTCAGACCTCTTCAGGCGCTGAAATGACATACATCGGAAAAAACCTCCCGGAACTGGTTCCTTTCATGACTGGGACATATACACCTCAGGCAGTCAACCAGGCACGAAGTTCATTTAAGAAAAAAGTGAGTAAGGCTGGTGCGACTTTTCTGTACGGGGCAATGTGCGGGTTTTATACACCTGAAGAACTTGATGATTTATTGTTTGAGGTGAGTGAGGTTGCCCGTTTTCTCATGGAGATAGAGAGCACTTCCATAGATGTTGATGATGAGATTGAAGTGGAAGATCGGGTAACTGAGGTAATGCGTCATGTTGCGCTGGCGTCATCACGTCTCCTGAAGATTCGTGAGGATCAGCTGAAGGAAAAGCAGGAAAAACGTAAGAAAAAGGAATCTGAGCCTGAACCGGTAGCAGAGTCTGGCATTCAGTCAGGAACACAAGAAGATGGATATGACTGAGAAGAAGAAAAAGCAATTATTTGGAACAAACGGCGTTCGTGGTATCGTTGGGGAACTTATCACTCCTGAACTGGTCATGAAGATCGGAATGGCGGTTGGCTCTATGAGGCCGGGCACCATTGCAGTCGGAATGGACACCAGGACTTCCGGACCTGCCTTGATTCATGCAATGAAAGCAGGACTTATGGCGACAGGATGTGATGTTGTTGATTGTGGTATCCTTCCAACTCCTGCCCTTCAGTATATTGTCATGAACCGGTATGATGCCGGTGTGGTGATCACCGCATCGCATAACCCGGGTGCATATAACGGAGTCAAGGTTATTGAAAAAGACGGGACCGAGATGGACGATGAAGCATCCATTGAGATAGAAGAGCGTGTTTTTTCATATAATTTTGACCTGAAAGAATGGAAAGATGTGGGCGTTGTAATTCCGGAAGGAGATTTGGTCTCAAAATATATTGCAGGTGTGGTCAGAAAAGTGCCTGAAAAAATTGGTGACGGAATCACCGTTGTAATTGACCCCGGCTGTGGTGCGGCGTACCGGACAACTGCTGAAATACTCCGCTCAATCGGGTGTAAGGTATTTACTTTAAATGCATATCCGGATGGCAATTTCCCTGCTCGTGAACCTGAACCCTCCGTTGAAGGTCTGGCACCACTCGCTGAGATGGTGGTATCAACTGGTGCAGCATTCGGAGTAGCTCATGACGGAGATGCGGATCGTGCAGTGTTTATTGATGATAAGGGTCGTTTTGTTGAAGAAAATAAAGAATTTGCTCTGATTGCCGATTTTATCTGCTCTCAAAAGAAAGGTATTGTAGTCACTCCGGTCAGCACATCACGCCTCATCGAGACGGTTATTTCCCCCTATGGGTGCACGGTTGATTATACCGCAGTTGGCAGCATCTATGTAGCCAGGCGGATGCGGTCGCTTTTGGCTGAAGGAAAGCCCGTTGTCTTTGGAGGAGAAGGAAATGGGGGTCTTATTTATCCGGATCATCAGTTCTGCCGGGATGGAGGTATGACAGCAGCAATGATGGTTCTTCTTCTGGCTAAAAAGAAGCAGCCTCTCTCTTCATTGGTTGATGGTCTTCCCCCCTCGGTTATGCTGAAGCATAAATTCCATACCGATAAAGCTGATGAGATTCTTGCAGCAGTGAGGGAGAAATTTGCGCATGATACACTAAATCAGGTGGATGGAATTAGAATCGATCGAAAAGATGCATGGGCACTGATCCGTCCGTCTGGGACAGAACCTCTCGTCAGATTATATGTAGAATCAACAGATGACAAAATAGCGAAAGATTTTGAACAGGAAATACTATCCTGCATTTCTACCTTCATCTGATTTTTTTTCTTAACTCATATTTTTTTGCGTTATTGTAAAACGCAACCCTTATATAATAAATCATATGATGCTATATATTAGATGTGTGTTAATAGTACAAAATATATTAAATAAAAACGATACTTTGGTAAAACATGGATCTCCTGATCCCTCACGATGAGGAATTAAAAAAAGTGGTAATCCTGGCTAAAGTTTCATAATTGAAAATTGCTCTTTCCCATATAAGGATTGAATGAGCAATTCTATTTGAGAATCAATAAGATTTTGATCTATGGTTTCTTTGAACATCTGAATTAATTCTGCAATCACATCATCATGCAGGAGACAGCGGTCCTTCGTTCTTTCATACCCGCTTTGTAATAGTTTTCCTGATCTGAGAAAGGTTATCACATGCTTATCTATCATTTCCGGTTTCCAGCAATTAATGAGATCCTGCACAAGAGCCTGATTCCCCCTGCTTAAATATCCATGTCCAGGGTCGAGATGGCCACCGACAATGGAACGGGTACAGGCTGATGAGAGCATCCCGTATCCAAATGAGAAGATAGCATTTACGGGATCCAGGTATGGGCGACTGGTTCTTCGTTTAAACTGATATACCGGACTAATAAGTCTTGCCAGGATCTCATAGTACATATCCCTGACCAGCTGCTCAATTCTCCGAAGTTCTTCAATGAGAACCATATTCCCAAGTTCTCGTGAATAATCTGACAGGATCTCAAGTTCGCCGGAGAAAAGAATATCTGCTTCACTCTCTTCCGCATATTTTTCAATAGCAAGAATACGGGATTTGACTGATTCTGTTGCAAAGGTCAGAGCATATGAATAGGGAGCTGCCGTCTTTTGCAGATGCTGGATCTCGCTGTAGGATGAATAATCATA
This sequence comes from Methanospirillum sp., assembly GCF_035406105.1. Lineage (GTDB taxonomy): Archaea > Halobacteriota > Methanomicrobia > Methanomicrobiales > Methanospirillaceae > Methanospirillum. The sequence goes on along the minus strand of NZ_DAONKG010000045.1, from coordinate 2,001 downwards.
GGGGGATATATACCCAATCGGTTCTCCATCTGATTCACAAAATGAGATAAAAACCCCTTCTTTTATGAGATATGTGATGGTTGCTGTCTGTATTGTATGACCTCCAATGAGAAGAAAATGCGTAAGATCCTTAATTGGTATCTCTGATACGGTACCTTTATGCTGAATGATTAATTCTGTCCTGTTTGATTTTATATGAGCTCCATATCCGCCCACAACTTTCCAAAATAGTGACATAGATCTCCTTAAAACCGGACACACCGTTACATGCACTCAATCCAGTAACCGTCAGGGTCTTTCATATATGATGAGCCGGTTTGCTCTGCCAGTCTTTCCGGATCCATACAGATATCAGTCGCATCGGTTTTTTTCTCCCCTGAACGCGGGTATCCGGTAAGAGCGAAATGATCAAGCCCATACCCGCCTGCTTTCACAGGATTTCCATCCGGTTTTGTCTGACCAAGCAGAAGAATACATCTTTTTCCTTCTGCATTCTTCAGCCGGATAAACCGTTTTCCGGTTACGGATGCAGCAGAGTCATACTCAACCGCCAGCCGCAGTTTTTCCTGATAAAACTTTTTACTTACATCCGGATAGGTTGTATGCAGAGTAATGGACGAAAGACCGGTGATAAAAGAAGATGGCTGATTGGTATCGGTTTGCATAAGTAATTCGATCATACGGCCATCTGGTTCACGGATGTATAAGGAATGATTTGGGCAGTCATTGGTATATATTGTTCCGTCAAATCCGGGGTCTCCCCAGACAAAATCAGCTTCAGCCTGGTGAAGATCCCAGCCCAGGATTTCAGGATCAACCGTAGATGACAGGAAGCAGGAAAAACCGAATATGGTACATCCATCAACCGATCTGGTCACGTTCGTTTCAGGGTACCGTTTCTGGATAAGGAGAATATCATAGGCTGCCCCCGACGAGGAGAGAAGAGCGACATCGGTATATTGATCCTGAAGTGCCCGTGATGAGATACTGCCTATAATGCCCTTTAAGGGACTTTGCCCACCGGCAACTTTTCCAATAAGTCTCCCACTGGCAGATCGTGACCCAAGATGAACCGGTCCATAGACCTGCATATGCAATATCTCCTGATAGAACTGGATACTTCGCTCCAGATTTGTTACATACAATGCGATATGATTGATGGTACTGTTTGAATTATTCATGGATCCAGAATATTTCTCAAAGGTCATCAGCAGGAAATTACGATTGCCTTTTTAGATCCGGGTTAAGCAAACCGCTCCCTACTTTTTTCAAGGGCTGCAATGGCCGGCAGTTTCTTGCCTGTTAAAAATTCGATGCATGCACCACCACCGGTGGATATATGAGTAAACCTGGTATCATATCCCATTTTTTCGATGACTGCAGCAGTATGTCCCCCGCCTACCACAGAAAATTCAGCTTCAGCTGCGGCTTTAATTATCTCATAGGTCCCGAACGAGTAATCTGCCTCTTCAAACAGACCAGCGGGACCATTTAATACAACGGTCTTTGATCTTCTGATAACATCAAGGCATGGGATAAGTCCCTCAGATCCTACATCAAGAATCGGACAATCCACGGGGATATCACGTACATGCATCTCAACCCTGCTTCCCTCCTTTTTTATGGCAACGTGTTCAGGAACTATGATTTTATCATTGAACCTGGATAAGATATCTCGTGCAATCTCAATCTGGCTGGTGTATCCGAGTTGCTCAATCAGGTCCATCGAGGGTTTTCCTATGGCATATCCTTTTGCAGCAAGGAATATATTTGCGACTACACCGACAGCAAGCACATAATCGGCAATGCCATTTGTGAGAACATGTCTTGCTACATCAATTGAGTCATCAACCTTTGTCCCGCCAAGAATAAATGTCACCGGGCGGGGAGCACCATGAAATACCCGTGAGAGGTTTTCAACCTCCCGTTCCATAAGAAGCCCGGCTATCGCAGGAAGTACTTCCGGCAGGCCCACAATGGTTGGCTGGGATCGATGTGCTG
>NZ_DAONKG010000044.1:0-13763 GCF_035406105.1 Methanospirillum sp. | reverse complement strand
GAAACCGGAGGATGGTGACCTGTACTGGGCATACGTCTTTGGCGTTGGTGAATATTCACATCCCTACTATTCACAGAGCAGAGTATGGAGAATCTTTGACCGGCTGGCACCGTCACTGGGGCTGTCTCCCTATGTCGAAGGCCCGTTCTCAAAGGCATATCCCTTCTCAATAAAGCCTGATTCACCGGTAAATATCACGAATGCCTTATCCATCTTCCGTGATCACTACGAGGGAACAGTATATGATCTCACTGCTCCGCCTGCAGGTGGTCCGTTCGGGGATCCCTACCGGGTATGGGGCCGTTTGATCTGCATGATGCTCCCTATGAAGGACAACTAAAACCCGGATCCTGGCCGAGACCAATCTCAACAGATCCCTGCGGATACTCTTATGTCTGCCAGGGCCGATCCTATCTCCCTGATCCCATAGGAGGTATCTGTTGGCTTGGAATGTCATCTCCAGCAGAGACGTGCTATCTTCCCTTCTATGCCGGAATATATGACGTACCAGAACCGTATAAGCAAGGTTCCCACTGGACCTTTGACTTAAACACCGCATTCTGGCCATTTGAACTGCTTCAGAATTATGCACGGCTCATGTACAGCTACATGATTCCTCAAATAAAAGCGAAACAGGCACAAATTGAGGGGGCGGCAATTGCAAACCAGTCGGTCATTGAAGCAAAGGCAGTTGATCTCTACAAGACAAACGAACGTTCTGCACGTGAATTTTTGACAGAATATACCCGTGAAACGGCTCTGAATGCCCTCAATGAATGGAAAGCACTCATGGGTGAGATGATCGTAACCTATAGGAACGGGAATTACAACGATGTTGAGAATAAGACTATCACGAATATCGGGTATCCGGACTGGTGGTATGAGTATGCCCGGTACCAGTACGGGCCGCGGGTGTACGATATAGAGGGATTAAACGCGATACCTGACGTGAAGTATGTTGGAGAAGAAGTGAATATCACCGGAGATCCGATCGCATACATTCAGACGTATCAGACCGGATAGTATGAGGGATATTCCTTGAAAACAAAAAAATCCATTATTTTGAAACATATCACCAGAGTTATTGGATATGCTGAAGGAGAGGCACTGATCACCTCGGGCTTTATAAAGTCATCTGGTGAATGCTGTATATTCTCATAGAATTTCCAGGATTTTCGGCCACATTCTTGCTGGACAGCATTATCCTGGAAAGATAATGCGTGATAGAACATCTTTTTCTTCTCCCGGTGAAATATTTAGGAATGAGCCCGGCTTTAGCAAAGGGATATTTAATAGACGATTTTACGGACTCTTATGATTTTATCGGGGATGCACTTTCAAAATCCCTGATTTATGAGATTTATTCAGAACTTGAAAAAATATGGGCAAATGAGCCGGACAACCCGAATCTGCCTTTTGACTGTGAGAGTCTGCTTGCAATTCTTGGTGAACATGAAAAAGCCATTGCATGTCTGAACCATATCCAAGGTCACTATGGCTTTGGGATGCGTCTGCTCAGACAGACCTATCATTATGCGTGTTTACACAATGAGAACGGAGTTAAATCTTCATTGGATCCCCTCTTTACCCATCCCCGGGATGAGCATACGAAGGAGTGTGCTTTTATCGCTGCCGGTCGTCTGGGTGATCGGGAGACTGCAGCACGACTTTGGAAAGAACTGCTCAAAGAGAAAAACCTTGAGAACCTGAAGATCTCAAAGGACGTGTTAGACGATCCAGACTCGTTTAATTGTATTGCACACGTGCACATCAGGGAGTGTCATGAAGGGGTCAGGTATCTGTACCAGTATGATATCAGGGAAAACCGTGATGTTGAACTATACGCCCTGATATCAATGATACATTACAAGATGGGACTTATTTATAACTCAATTATTGATTTAATCTTAAATGAGGGGCCATACGAGTCATTTTCTGGCATGATCACCGCTCTTGCAGTCTCCGGCGGGGCATACTCCTGGGTTGCTGAATACCGGGATATGGTCACTGTCGATGATCCCCGGGTGTATAAGGAACTGATTCTGCACCTTGAGGGTATTCGAAAATTCAGGACATTTTTTTCCATCGGTGAAAGGCTTCTTACCATATCAGAAAAAAATTTCCAGCCTGATGAACAATTCCTGCATTCTCTTGTCAGGGAAACCGGAGGAGATTTGTACCAGGTATGTACGCTCCTGGAATTGTTCACCCGTTCGGCAGGAGATGCTGACTATGCACAATTATTCGATGTTCTCCTAAAGATGGATCCGGATATCGCAAAAAAATCGGTGATCCGAAAAGAGATGGAGGGATATCTCGGACCGCGACCACCGTTTGATTACCTGTAATGAATTCAGAACAGATAATTTTTTGTGGCTGATGCTGCTATCTGAGTACCCCCCTTGTATGAACAGTCCATATCAGAGCGTGCCTTATAGAGAGGGTAATAATAGGGAAGAACATAATACTGGTATGGACTTTGACCAGTTGATTCGTCTCAGCATACGGGTATCAGGGACGGTGCAACGGGTAGGATACCGGCATATTGTTCAGAATATTGCACGAAAACACAATATTACCGGTTCTATTGAAAACCTTGAAGGATATGATGTGAAAATTATCGCCGAAGGTACACGAAAGGATCTGAAGGCGTTTGTCCAGGCGATAAAAATATGTGAATTCCCCATACAGGTTGAGTGTATCGAAAGTACTGAAGAACCATATATCGGCAATTTCTCGTATTTTGAGGTAATTCGGGGAACTCCTGAAGAGGAACTTGCTGAAAGACTGGATTCTGCTATCGCTATCTTTTCACGGATGGAGAAAAAACAAGATCAGGCTCTTGAGATGCATAAAGAATCCATCAGTCTTCAGAAAGAAACACTGAATTTACAGAAGGAAACTCTGGATGAAATAAAAGGGACCAGATCAGATTTAGATAAAGGTTTTAATTCTGAACTTCGTGAGATGCGTGAAGAGCTGAGGGAGATTAGAAATGCTCTGATTCAGGCTGGAATTATGAATGCAGTAAAAGGGCTGTGACAGGGTTACCAGGATTTCCCGGCATTCTCCTTCTCATGCGATATATCGCACACATCTCTGTATCGGTTATGTGCCATTTCCCAGGATCTGTACGAACAGGAAAATTTCTCCCTCTTTTGTATTATCGCTGTTTCACACAGATTTCGGACTCCAGAACTCGGAAAGGCGAAATCGTCCACTATTTCAATACTCTGCGCCTGATTCAGAAATATTCTGATTAGATCATGGTTTCGGCGAAGTTATCCGGAATAAATTACAGCCACCTTTTTCTTCTCTATAATTCAAGAGGTACGACTACGAATACCCCATTTTTTCTCTCAACAATCCTGTGTATCAATCAGATACAGAAATAACTTCATATAATCCTCAATTTCACGAACTTTACACCTTATTTCAATCGGTTTTTCGGCAGAAATAAGAACGAAAGGCTTTAGTAAATCGGATATACGTCCATACGTCTGATTCTCTAACTTTCTTTTCGCATACGTAATTTTCATATCCGCCCCATCCAGAGACGGATGTGATCCGGCATCACGGATCCAGAACGGCAATGTCATAGTAGATACCACAATCTGTAATGGCCGTATTCTCATGCTCCATGAATACATCCTCGGTATGAAAGTAATTCTGTAGGCTTCGAATACTGCTGCGAAGCGACTTATTCATAGGGAGGGAAACCAGAAATGGCTTTTTTTGGAAAAATACTTCCATTTTGATGTGCGAGGTATGAGGCATCTTTCCGTTTGAACCGTGAGTATCAGATGTCTTGAGGGTAAAGCGATAATAATTAGATCCAAAATAATTACAAAAATAATCATATAAAATTTTATGGGAGGTTACCGGAGTTATCCCTCTTGAATCATTTATATGAGAGATCCTCATCATTTATTGTCATAACTGGCAGGAGAAGAATTGGAAAAACCGAACTCATTAAAAAATTCATGGGGGATCATGAAGGCATCTATTTTTTTGTAGTTCAAATAAGAGTATTGACCTTCTTTTAGCAGAATTCACAAAGGCCCTCGGTGAAAAACTCAACCTTCCATCATATATCTCATTTCAAAACCCGGAAGAGTTTCTTGAATTCCTCTTTGGAATTGATCACAGATTCATCATTGTGTTTGATGAATTTCAACGATTTCTTGATATATACTCACCCTTCATTACACAATTCCAGAAATTCTGGGATTTGAAAGGGAGAAGTTCAAATCTTTTTCTGATGATATCTGGTTCATCTATCGGAATGATGAGGAAGATTTTCATAGACTCAAAATCGCCTCTATTCAGGAGGGCAGACTCAATTATTACTTTGAATCCCTTTAAGGCGACAGAATGTTTTCAAATAATGCACGATATCGGAATCAGAAATCTAAATGAGCAAATGAATATTTATATGCTCTTTGACGGAATCATCTTTTATTATCACATCTTGGAGAAATTCGAATGTAGAACGTTTAAAAAGACTCTACAAACCCTCATATTTTCTGATCTTGCCCCCCTCTCACATGAATTATCTTTACTGCTCATTGAAGAGTTTGGGGGATCACATGTGAGGTACGAGATTCTTGGTGCTTTGGCAGAAGGGAGAACGACGCATAAGACCATTGCTGATCTCACACACATTGCCCCAAACTCTCTCTCCGTACCTGAAAGAATTGACTGATATTCTTGGGATTATTGAATACAGGATTCCAGTAACAGAAAACCCCATTCGGTCAAAAAAGAAGAGATATTTCCTGAAAGACCCTTTCATTCGATTTTACAGTAGATTCATTTATCCCAATCAAAGCAGGTATGCTATTGGTCAGTACGATGCTCTCATGAAAAAGGTCCTCCTGGAATGGGATGGATTTGCAAGATATATTTTTGAGGATATGGTTCGTGAAGAATTATCGGTTTATTTATCACATGAATTTGACAAATTCGGGCCATGATGGAACAGAAGGGGTGATAAGATCGATCTGGTGGCTATCGGACCTTCAGGTTCTTTGGTATTGGAAATTAAAAACAGAACTATTAACAGGAAAGATGGAACTCGGATCATTGAGGAACTCCACAAAAAGACAGATCGTATTCAGGGTATCACTCACCCGATCAGATTTGGACTGGCAGCCCGGTCTCTGGAGGGTAAGGAGGAATACCATAAGAACAGGATTCGTGTCTATGATCTAAAGGATATTCTGGATTTGGCAGCATACCCTTTGGAAGGAAATGATTTGGAATAGGGATACAATGTATAGTTTTCCTGAAAAGGAGTGACTGGGATGATGACCACATAAGAAGAAACGGTTACTCTTTCCTTCTTATTCTGCAAAAATTGTTCATATTAGTATTCCCGGTGCACCACTTTCACCCGGCCATCCAGATCTCTGATTATCTTCTCCACCCACTCATCCCACACCACCGGTTCATCCGAAACCTTCCCGGCAATCTCAATACCAACGTCATCATCCCGTTCATTGATGGCCTGCAGAACGACACTTCCCGGGGCATACCCCTCCGGCACTATCCCATCAATATCCCCGTCGGTTATCCCAAGAACCGGAATGCCCCGGAAACACCCGATATGACCACAGATTGAGGTTGTATCATCCCCGATGGTGACAATCCCGCAGATATCAGGATCAAAGGATCGGTAGCAGGCCATGGCTGTATGATCAATGACAGCAATACGCCCTTTTCTAACCTGGCGTTCTCCTTTCTTTGGCCGTGATATCCGGATATTTCCACTCTTACACCAGGCTTTCGATATATCCGGGTACCCAAACCGGATGAGTTTCTCAACTCCGTGATCTTTGAGTTCTATACCTGATATGGCCTTTATGGTTCCATCCTGAAGAGATATCACTGCTTCTTCACCGGTTGCATAGCCGATGATGATCCCGTTTACAAAGACCGGTTCACCAGGAAGACACCCTCCGATGACCCGTGTATCAGGAGGATAGGTTTCATGATGATTCCCTGATTTGACCGGATATCCGGTTATCTCTGAAAGCCATGCAGAGAGAGAGGGATCACCAGGTTCCCAGGTAAGGATCTGGCAGGTCCCGGGATCGATAAGTATGAGCCCCTTATCTTTAAGGTGTGAATGAATGATTGAACCAAATCGATGGGCAGAAGCATTGGTTTTTGCCCGGTGGACGAGAACAGCCTGATCTCCTGCGTATTCTGAAAGGATTTCACTCGGCCTTCTTCCGTCATAGATGACTGCAAGTCCTGATTCCTCTGCAGCAGTCCGGGCCATCACACCAGCAACGAGAGATAACCGGGGGTGAAGCAAAGAGATGAGGCGGGATGCATCACCGTAGTCAAAGACGTCGGCTCCATGAAAGATGAGGGTAAGAACTGGTGAAGAGAGTGCCATAGCTCCTGGGATGTTCGTTGCTTGTACTTTTTGTTATTGTCCTACATAAGCAGATCAGCAGAGACAGGACCGTTTTTGGTGTCTACGGAAATCCACGGATTTTTCCGCTGTTATGCACGTCTTTTTTTCGAGCTATCACAAAAACTCTTTATATCATCCTGATAAGATGAATACGCCACCAATTCACGTACTGACAGGTATACATGACACTATATCAGGTTCAAAAAGAAACACCATACGTATGATGGATCAGTATCCCACCCCTTTCCGCATCGATCCAAAACCATCGTATGATCTCATCACGAAAACATGGTTTCCTGGTTTTTCAGGTCACGTCCTCTTTACTTATCTTGACGATGACGAAAAAGAGTATGCAGAGCAGATTATACTGGATTTTACCGGTTTTATTCTGTACTATCAGGATTGTACTCCGGAGAACTGGTCACCTGCTGTCATCGAGCGATGTCTTTTAAAGGATTTTCCCCGGAGTCTTGCCCGGACCGAGGAGTATGAATATGCCATCTTCAATGTTCTTTTCAACTTCTTTGCCTATCTTAGGGAAGAAAACCTTCTCCCCGCAGCAGATGACCTGTTCAGTCATGTCATTTCGATAAAAGATGAGTTCGACAAGAGAATGGGAGATACTGACCTGTATAGCCCAAGGAAAGCACTCATTATCTCCTCATTGAATGAAGGGATACAAGAGGATGATTATGATGCTATGATTGAGTATTTTAACCAGGTTGGATCTCGGGAATTGGCAGATATTGATGCAGACACGGTAGAAATTGTAAATAAAATCATGGGAACATGGGTTCTTCCTTTTTCCGATTCACGATATATGTCTGATGTTGAAGGTGCCAATGGAGACGACCTGATATTTGTTACTTCATTACTGATAACCGGGACATTGAGTAATAGACCGCATATGCCACCATCAGATTGGGATACAGAGATAATATTCGAATTTATTAAGGACCAATTAGCTCCACACCCCATTCCCAAAAAAATACGGGAAAAATGCATCCCAATCCTCCATGGATTCTTCACATTTCTGGCTGATCAGAACCTCCAGCCACATGCTCGGGAGATTGCCAATGACATCCTTCCCCTGCAGGAGATGATGATTACCAAAGAATCGGATGAGGATGTTTCTGATATGGAATTCTTCCTGGTTCAGTCTTTACTAAAAGCAGGTGTTGACATATCTGATGAAGAGGCAATTTGTGATTTTTTAGATGAAAATACAGAAAAATTACTTCAAAAATTTATTGAATCCTCCGATGCGGAAGAACTGAAGAAACTCATGGGAAACACCAGTGCATCACGGAAACAGATACCGAAAACCCAGAAAAAACCGGACGATATCTCATCAATACCGAAAGCAAACCGCGAATGGTTTATAGCCATAACTGAAATGACCGACACATTCTGCAATGAACGGCTGGATGACGAATATGCCGGGATATGCAGGCATGTTGCGGGAAAACTTGCACGAAAACGAGATAATAAAATTACCAGGGGAAAGAGAGAGATCTGGGCTGCAGGAATTATTTACGCAGTCGGACAGATGAACTTCCTGTTTGATAGTTCATTTGAACCATACCAGTCGGCTGATGATATCTGCCAGTACTTTGGGACCCGTAAAAGCACGACATCACAAAAAGCAAAACTCATTCGGGACCATATCGGGATGAATGATTACTGGGATCCCGAATATTCCACATCGCACATGCAGAACAACAATCCGTTCGAGAAATTTTGTATGACAAAGAACGGATTTATTGTTTAAATACACCTACATGCTAAAAGTCATAAACAACAGGTAATTATCTTGCACCGTCACTGGGGGCTTACACTTTATAGGTATGAGTGATACAAGGAAAATAGGAGAACATACAAATGTACATAAAATTTGAGTCATATTTTGACGGAAATTACTGGTATGCGAGAGGCATCGGGGTGGATATTTTTACTCAGGGAAAAAGCCTTGATGAACTTATGAATAACATTCAGGAAGCTGTTGAACTGCATTACGAAGATGAACTGGAAAGAGGTGAGTCAATTACCATTCTGACCTTGCAGGAATACGAGGTAAAATCACATGCAAGAGCTGCCAGTTGTTAGTGGGAAAAAAACTCATAAAAGCTCTTCAAAAAAATTGGTTATAATGTAATAAGACAGAAGGGCAGTCATATTCAGATGCGATTAGAATCAGATCAAGGTATTCATACAATAACTGTTCCCCTCCATGATGAAATTGCTCCGGGCACACTCAACGATATAGCTGGGAAGGTTTCCCTATGGACGGGTATTCATAAAAGAGCATTAATTGAACAAATAAAAGAAGAATAAATTTTATTTTTTTATCTCATACTCCAAACCGGGCTCCAGAATTACTGGTTTCATATCGGTTGTCTCATTGATAGCCCGGGCAAATTCCGAGACATCCTGCTTGATTTTATCGAAGGTATTGTAATGAATCGGGATAACAACCGGTGCTCCGATAAATTCTGCGGCCATCATTCCCTCACGGGGGCCCATCGTAAACCTCCCTCCGATGGGGATAAGAGCCACATCAGGATGGTACAACTCACCAATAAGACGCATATCTGAAAAAAGGCCGGTATCTCCCGCATGGTAGACGGTTACCCCATCTATCCGAATGACAAAACCCGCTGCAGTTCCTCCATACATACCGATACCTTCATCCTCTATCCAGGATGAATGCAATGCCTGGGTCATGGTAAACGAGATACCATCAACGATAATCGTTCCCCCGATATTCATCGCCTCCGTTATACACCCTTTGCCCCGGAGGTAATGGGCAATCTCATTATTCGTGATGATCGGGACGGTATATGATGCAGCGATCCCCATGTGATCAGCATGGGCATGGGTGACGGCGACATAATCCGGTCGTATCCTGATCTCACCATCCGGGATAAACGGATCAATCAGGATGGTTTTGGAACCTCCCAGTACGACACAGGCATGGCCAAGATATGTAATCTTCATAAAAAATAATCAGGTGATATCGATCAGTTCTGCTTCGGTGATATCAATGGACTCGCCAAAGGCATCCTTTGTTGCAGAAGTGGTCATACTCTCGGTCAGATCACGATCTTCCATCACATCGCGGATGCGTTCAAGGTAATGATCCATCTCCCGGTCAACCATAGCCTCAAGAACATGGCGGTATTCCCGAAGCGTTGACGGGCTGATACCCAGCTCCTCGCTGATCTCCTTCATGGTCTTCCCGGACACCAGAAGTGTTTCCATCTGGTTCCGATCAAACGGCATTTTAAAGTCCAGTTCTCGAAAGAGCTTCATTCTGACACGGGCACGGGCGACAGTCTTGGAGAGCTTTTCATCTCCGAGCTCCCGTGCAATCTCCGTATCATTTTTTCCCGCATAGTAGGCACATACCAGCTTTGCCAGCTGAATCGGTTTCAGCTTTGTCTTAAAGAATCCCTGGTCCAGAAGTTCACGCATGATGAGTGCAATCTCCCGTTCAACCGCATCGCTGTCACGAAGGGTACCATGGATCTTCTTCATCGGTTCCACAATCTTTGTGTTACCGGTCATATTTGCGAACAGTTTTAAGAGCTGTTCTTTCTTTGCAACCTCTTCAGGCATGAGGAATCACACACATTCGGGATACCGATATAGATACCGCTGAAATTATTTAAGTTTGTTGGAATTTATGAGAAATAAGACCGAAATCTATTATATAATCATACGGGATCATGCTTCTGCGAGGGAATCGAATCCTGCTTTTCTGAGGACATGGTTTATCAGTATCTTAAAAACCGGGCAGAGGGAAGGCAGATACATACAACAATCTTCATCGTGGTTGAGAGCAATATGTAACCCGGTTTGTGATCCCAGATGAGCGATGTCTTTGATAATGTGATGGATCTGGCAAAACGCAGAGGGTTTGTCTGGCCAACGACAGAATGCTATGGTTCGGTTGCAGGGTTTATTGATTACGGCCCTCTTGGTACGCTGGTCAAACGCCGTATCGAAGACCTCTGGCGCCAGTTCTATGTGATTTCGGAAGGATATTACGAGATAGAATGCCCAACTATCGGCCAGGAGGCCATGTATATTGCCTCAGGGCACGTCAAGGGATTTTCCGACAAGATGTGCCAGTGCCCGGCATGTTCCGAATATCTGCGGGCAGATCATATCGCGGAAGCCCATAATATACCAAATGCTGCCACCCTCTCCTGTGAGGCGCTGGCAGAAAAGATATGCACTCTCCCCTGTCCAAATTGTAATGAAATTTTGGGAAATATAGAGGTGTTCACCTTTAACCTGATGTTTCAGACGACTATCGGGCCAGGCTCGCAGCGAAAAGGTTATCTACGACCTGAAACTGCCCAGGGTATCTTTGTTGATTTCGGCCGGCTGCTCAGGTTTTACCGGGATAAGCTCCCCTTTGGTACAGTCCAGATTGGGCGATCATACCGCAATGAAATATCGCCCCGTCAGGGAATGATACGGCTTCGTGAATTCACCCAGGCTGAGGCTGAGATCTTTGTCCACCCGGAGATGAAGGACCATCCGAACTTTTCCAGGTATGCAAACTATGCATTCCCGCTTCTCTCATCAGAGCAGCAGCTGAAAGGGTGTGAAGCAAAGACCTATACGATGCAGGACGCGGTGGCAGAGGGAGTCATTGCAAACGAATATGTCGCATACTACTTAGCCCTGACCCACGAACTACTCGTAACCATAGGCGTGATCCCTGAGCGGCTTCGGTTCCGCCAGCACCTCCCCGATGAACGGGCCCATTATGCAGAAGACTGTTGGGATGCTGAGATCTTCTCTGAACGGTTCGGATGGGTTGAGACGGTGGGTATTGCAGACCGGACCGATTATGACCTGAAGGCACATGCCGAGCAGAGCGGGGACTCCTTTACCGCATATATCCCGTTTGACGAGCCACGAAAGGAGATGAGGCGGGTTATTACCGCCAATATGGGTGTGCTTGGCCCGAAATACCGGGGTAAGGCAAAGGCAATCGCTGATGCCCTGCAGCAGGTATCCCCCGGACCGGACGGGGCGACGGTTGTTGTTGATGGGGAGGAGATCTTTGTCCCGGCTGACCTGTATGAGGTAAAGGAGGAGGAAGTCGAGGTTCGTGGGACTGATGTCAGACCCCATGTCATCGAGCCCAGTTATGGGATTGACCGGATGATTTATGCTGTCCTTGAGCACTCCTACCATGAAGATGAGGTCGATGGTGAGATACGAAAGGTCATGCGGTTCCCGGCGCGGATTGCACCCGTGCAGGTTGCTGTCTTCCCCCTTATGGCCCGCGACGGTCTTGACGTTATGGCAAAGGAGATTGCACGGACCCTTCAGATGCAGGGGATCCTTGCCGAGTACGATGATTCAGGTGCCATCGGACGGCGGTACCGAAGACAGGACGAGATCGGAACACCCTTTGCCGTGACAGTGGATTATGAATCACTTACGGACCAGACGGTAACCCTTCGTGACCGGGATAGTATGCAGCAGGTGCGGGTAGTACAAGACCGGCTTGCTGATCTGATCCCAGCCCTTATCAGGGGCAAAAGCTCATTCTCTTCACTCATCTGATGGAATATATCTCCCATCCCTTTATTGTCCCGGAGACGATGGAGAAGAGAGCCTATCAGTTCTCCATCTCCATGAATGCTCTTGAGAGGAACACCCTTGTTGTCATCCCGACCGGTCTTGGGAAGACAGCAATTGCGCTTATTGTTGCAGCGTCCCGCCTGTATCAGAACGGGGGGAAGGTGTTGATGATGGCACCGACAAAACCCCTCGTCGAGCAGCATCTTCGGTATTTTCAGGCACATCTTGCGATTCCTGGTGATGATGAGAGATTTGCGATGTTTACCGGAGAGGCCTCACCGGAAAAACGAACCGCTGAATGGATGGCGGCATCGGTGATCCTGGCAACCCCCCAGGTCATCAAGAATGATCTTATCGCAGGCCGGTACGATCTGACTGATGTAACGCTTCTTATTGTGGATGAGGCACACCGGGCAGTCGGAAATTATGCCTATGTCTTTTTGGCCGAACGATATATGCAGACCGCACATGATCCGCTCATCCTTGCAATGACGGCCTCGCCTGGAGGGAACAAGGAAAAGATTGCCGATATCGTAGAGAACCTGCATATCAGTGCGGTTGAGAGCAGGACAGAACAGGACCCTGATGTCCGGCCGTATGTGCATGAAAAGGAGATTGAGATCATCCATGTCGATCTTCCTCCTCAGCTGAAGACAGCGCTTGACGACCTGAAGGCACTTGTTGGTGATCGGCTTAATCAGCTAAAACAGGCAGGCTTTCCGGTCACCGATCAGACATCCCTTTCGATGAAGGCTCTTCAGGAGATTTCTGCCATTATTCAGCAGCGGATTGCAGAACGGGATGCAACCGGGTTTGCCGCGGCAAGCATCCACGCCGAGCTGATGAAACTTCGGCATGCGATCGGGCTTGCTGAATCACAGGGATGTATGGTTCTGAAATCATACCTGCACAAGCTCCTGGCCGAAGGGAATGCACCGGGAGGGTCTAAGGCATCAAAGCGGATTGCATATGATCCCCGGTTTATACAGCTGATAAACCGATCCATTGAATGGAAAGAGGAGTGTCACCCAAAGCTCCTCATTCTTCCTGATCTGGTCATATCCATCCTTCATGAATCCCCAGATACCAGAATCATTATCTTTGCTACCTACCGGGACACCGTCAAAATGATTGTGGATACGCTCAAGGCAGCAGGGATTTCTGCCGAGCGCTTTGTCGGAAAGGCAAACCGGGATCAGGAGAAAGGACTCTCCCAGAAGCGGCAGATCGCAACCATCAGCAGGTTCCGGGAAGGAGAGTTTCCGGTGCTTGTTGCCACATCGGTTGGTGAGGAAGGGCTTGATATTCCCTCAACAGACGTTGTCATCTTCTATGAACCGGTCCCCTCGGAGATCCGCAGCATCCAGCGGAAGGGAAGAACGGGACGTCACAGTACGGGGCGGATTATTGTTCTGGTTACCAGAAAGACGGCTGATGAAACCTTCCAGATCGTCTCACGAAGACGGGAGAAGGCAATGGCAACCGGTATGAAGCATCTGACCGGCCAGGAAAAAAAGATCCTCCAGACAGCACTTCCAATCGATCAGGGTGAGCTGCAGAAGGCAAAAGAAGTTCAGGAAGAGTTCTTTTCTGGTCCGCGAATCATCATTGATGACCGTGAACTGGTCTCAAAGGTGGCCGAGCACCTCTCATCCGCCGGGGCTGTGATCCGTATCGAGCGGCTTTTTCAGGGAGACTATAAGATTGGTGATCGTATCCTTGTTGAACG
>NZ_DAONKG010000043.1:0-14040 GCF_035406105.1 Methanospirillum sp. | reverse complement strand
CCGCCCTTCCAAAACCGGTTTCCGGCTGGGATCTGATCTCATATACTGCCCGCAGGTTTGCCAGGAGTCCTAATACAAAGGCATGAAACACAGCCTCGGGTAGTTTTGCGAGATCATGAATACTGACAAGACTGAGGATGAGATTTTGCAAGGTATCTTCAAGAACCGCTTGTGATCTGCTCTCCAGGAAGAATGAGACAAATGATTTCATTCCGGCAGTGGTATCTCCATTCCCAAAAATATTGTTGACGAACTGCTGATATGCTGTGGATATTTCAAGATTTGGTATGCTCAGTGCATAGGTAAGAAGTGTTGGGTTATAGTCTGCAAACCTGGGGTCTTCAGCTCGAAGATATCCTGAAAAATACAGAAAACTCCAGATATGTGCAGGGTTTTTCCCGATGTCCCGAAACGTGATTGTCTCCGTGATCGGATACCGGATTATTTCTCCTGAGAGGAGCTGTTCAAGATCCTGTTTGATCCCAATCCCCCCTTTGCCCAGTTCCTCATAAACCAGGGTATTGGAAGCGGTATTCAGCCAGTACGGTGCAGGAGGAGCAGGGTACTGGGAGATATACATAGATACTGACCAGGGGTTGTAGATCGTCTGTGAACCAAACCGATACCCGTCATACCAATCCCGGACAATGTCTGCCTGATCAAGCCGCCCGAAATCTCTGAGTATCTGCAGAACTTCCTCCTCTGTAAAGCCAAACAGTGTTGAAAGGGTGTTTGGCAGGAGGGAGGTGGAGACAAAAAGATTATTCAGTCCTGAAAATATTGATTCTTTGGCAACCCTGAGTATTCCGGTAATGACGGCACGATAGAGGGCATGGGCATTCTCATGCTTTAATCCTCCGCCCAGCCATGAACGGAGGAAATCAGCGATTTTGTCGTAATACCCGTTCTGCCAGCCCTCGATCATGGGGGTGTCATACTCATCAATGAGGACGATAACTGGTTTTTTGTGAAAGGTATAGAGCCAGGTGATGAGATTTTTCAGACTTGCCTTAAGCGTTGCATCATCTGGTGTGCCGGTATACAATGCATCAAACCCTCTCTGGTAAATCGGGGGGAGGTCAGGACGGAGGTATGGAAGCGGTATGAGGAGCTCAGCAATCTTCTCAATCAACCGGTTTCGCATCTCATTCCATGTCGTTCCCTTCACATCCTTCAGGCTGATGAATATGACCGGATACTGCCCCTGGTGTTGCATGCAGTCAGGATATGAGGCTATTGCAAGGTTTTGAAAGAGGTACCTGCGATCTTCGTCAGAACGTTCAAAAAAGTACCGGAGCATGGTCATATTCAGGGTTTTTCCAAACCGGCGGGGCCGGGGGAGGAGGACGACTTTGTTTCCTTCAATGACCTCCCGAATGAGGAGTGATTTGTCAACAAAGTATCCTCCTTCATCGATCAGTTCCTGAAAATCGTCAACTCCAATCCTGAATACCGGCATACTGTATCTCTTTGTGATATGAGGTTAAATATCAGTCTCAATGATTCCCGATAAGAGAGAAAAACCCCTCTGAATGTTTGAAGGGGTATATAGTAATTATAAATTACATTTTTTGGAAGGGGGGTTTTCGCTATTCTCTCCAAGATATCGGAATGACAACGCTCACATAATCATCCTCACGTGAACCATATATCAAATCAGAAGAGAGTATGATCTATGCATCAGATTCGGACTACTCAGTATACCGCATATCGTATTATCATTCTTCTCGGTATTGTCGCCCTTTGTGGTGATATCATATATGAAGGGGCACGAAGTATCAGTGGTCCGTACCTGCTGACCCTTGGTGCATCTGCGGTTCTTGTCGGGACGATAACCGGTGCTGGTGAATTTTTGGGATATGCAGTCCGACTTATTTCTGGTACAGTTGCTGACTCCACACGGCAGTACTGGGTCATGACGGCTCTTGGGTACGGGATGCTTCTTACGATCCCACTCCTTGCGTTTTCGGGATCATGGGAGATAGCAGCCCTTCTCTTTATTCTCGAACGGATTGGAAAGGGAATCCGATCACCACCAAAAGATACGATTCTCTCACATGTAACCGCTCCGGTCGGGAGAGGAATGGGGTTTGGGATTCATGAACTGCTGGATCAGATCGGTGCAGTGGCAGGGCCGATCATCCTGGCATTGGCACTTGCCGGCACAGGTGATTATAAAGAAGGATTTCTCATCCTGTTCATCCCGTTCATACTTCTTATCGGGCTTGTACTGGTTGCATGGAGACTGCTTCCTGACCCGGTATCTTTTGAGGCATCACATAAAGCAACCAGGCAGGAGATGAAAGGAATCGGTCGTGAATTCATTCTTTTCTCAATCTTTACCCTGCTCTGTACTGCAGGTTTTCTCTCGTTCCCGCTCATATCCTTTCACGCGTTACAGACCGGTCTGATGGCTGCCTATGAGATTCCGCTCCTGTATGCCGGCGCTATGCTCGTCGATGCAGCGGTTGCACCTGTAGTCGGACGACTGTATGATCAAAAAGGGATAATTCTCCTGCTTCCTATCCCGCTTATCGGCATCATCCTCCCATTCCTTGGATTTGGGATAAGCAGGGAGATGATCTTTCTTGCAGCACTCTTGTTTGGGATATCCATGGGAATCCAGGAGACGGTGCTCCGGGCTGCGATTGCTGACCGGATCCATATATCAAAACGGGGGACAGCGTTTGGGATTTTTAATACCGTCTATGGCGCCGGGTTTTTCATTGGCGGGGCAGCTGTCGGATGGATGTATGAGATGTATGCAGATCTGGCTCCGGTTGTTCCGGCAGGAGTGTCATTGGGTGCTGTCATGGTATTTCTGCTGGTATGGGGAAAAAATCACTCACTCAACCAGGGCTGACAGGACAGGGATGAAACACCGGATTCCCAATCAGATACGAACACTTTTTCGAATCCAGGACAGATGGTTATTTCACCACCCGTTCCTAATATTAAACCACTTTTAAATATTCTTTACCTGCTCATCGGGAATACATCATTTCAGGAAATACAACAAAAGGATAGGTATACTCTAATCACATGCAGGACAAAACTCATGAATTCCCAATCCCGTGACAAAAAGATACCATTAAACGCAGATACCCATTCCATTACCAATCCAGACACCGATCTCTGTCAGGAGACTCCTGATGGTATCATCATCACCGTTGAGGTATCTGCAGGAAGTAAAAAGGAGGTATTTCCTGATGGATACAATCCCTGGCGAAAGGCATTTAAAATTTCAGTAAAAGCCCCACCTGTAGAAGGGAAAGCAAATAAGGCAATAATAGAACTCATTGCTGCCCGGTTTTCACTCCCAGCCCAGGCAGTCACCATTCTGTCAGGTCAGACATCATCTGTCAAGCGGGTAAGAATTCAGGGCATCTCGCGTCAGCACCTGATTGACCTCACAGATGACCGGTAAATACCAGAAAAATGTGTCCCGCACCCCAATTCTTATATACTTTCTGGTAGATGAATCACCGATAAATATGATTCACACCATACTACAAAGGAGGGTCCCGAGTGCATGATCAGGACACAACGAAGTATCGAATTCACCTGGTGGTCCAGGCTGACGGGGTGGTTGACCGATCGGATGTAGTCGGGGCAATATTTGGTCAGATAGAAGGACTGCTTGGGTCTGAACTCGAACTTCGTGAGCTCCAGAGACAGGGGAAACTGGGACGGATTGATGTCAAGATCCAGAGCAAAATGGGAAAATCATATGGTGAGATTACCATTCCCACCTCGGTTGACCGGGCAGAGACTGCCATTCTTGCGGCATCTATGGAGACTATCAACCGGGTCGGTCCCTGTACCTCTGAAATTCATGTTCAGTCAATAGAAGATGTGAGGATAACCAAACGGACACAGATTATCGAGCGGGCCAAGGCACTCCTCCTTGAGTTTGAGGAACCGGGTATTGATCCTGATTCCCTCATTGATGCCGTGCGTGAAAGCCAGCGAATAGAGAAGATTGCAACCATCGGGCCGGATAATGTCCCGGCAGGACCGAACGTTCTCGTATCCGATGCAATCATTGTCGTTGAGGGACGGGCGGATGTCATCAACCTGCTTCGAGCCGGGATTAAGAATGCCGTGGCGGTCGAGGGCACAAGCATTCCAAAGACCATCATTGACCTGTGCCGGAAGAAGACCGCAACCGCATTCTTTGACGGAGACCGGGGAGGGGATCTTATCCTGCGTGAACTCCTAGAAATCACCGATGTGGATTTTGTCGCGTATCCGCCCCGGGGTGAGTCTGTTGAAGATCTCAGCAGAAAGGAGATCATCAAGGCACTTCGAAACAAAGTCCCCATTGAATATGTTCTTGAGGACCGGGTCAGTGAGTACCTCTTATCTCAAAAATCCGAACCGATCGTGCGCTCATACCCTGGACAAGAGGGAGAAGAAGTGCTGTCATCCACATCTGAGCCGGTCAATGGAACTGATGATGAACCGGTTTTTGAAAATGGATCAACACCTGCCGAAGATGAGATCATCTCCTGTGAGTGCCCGGACGAGAGAGATCCTGCCGTGCGGGAGACTGATGATGCGGAGGAGGAGACACGTCCACGGACGGTATTTTCCCATATCCGGGAGGTAAAAAACCGGGGCACTGCCCGTCTCATCGGACCTGGCGGAGAGGTAAAGAATGAACTTTCTGCCGGAGAAATTGAAGAAAAACTTGGGTTAATTGATGATGACCTGGAAGGCGTTGTTATCGACCAGGAAGTCACCCAGCAGCTGCTTGATCAGTTCACCATGCTTGGAATCAGATATCTTGCCGCTCCCTCGTTTACCGGGATTGTGCGAATGCCGGCAACAATCCGCCTCATTCCTTTCAGATAAGGAATTCAGGCTATTTTTTTATATTTTTCAGACCTATCTCATAATGGAGATCCAGTGTGCATAAAGAAGAACTGATTACCCTCCATACCATGCTCACGAATATCCGCGAATATCTGCAGGAGCAGAATCCTGAGGCTGATTTCTCTGAGTATGATGCCCTGGAAATCACCCCGACGCAGACCCACAGGAGTAAGGTCGAGCATAAATATGCGATTTTTGTCCTCGGGAATGCCATTGCAAAGGCGATGAGAGAGGTTGATAATCCATCAGCCCAACGGATGGCTGACCGGATGCATGAACTTGCAGAACGGACCCTGAAAGAGATCGAAATGGAAGGGTAATCCCTTCAACACGTTTGATCCTGACTGATCAGGTACTCGGCCAGGAGCCGGGGGATAGGTGCCTCCATGCAATGCCAGTTCGGCGTTCCATTTACCTCAAGGACTACATATGAGCCATTGCAGGCGAGAAGATCGACACCGCCATAATCAACCCCGACAACCTGTGCAGCTCTGACTGCGATATCTGCCATCTGTGGCGGGATTTCAATCGCACATCCACAGCCCCCCTGATGGATATTATGGGTCAGGTGCTCAGAAACCCGCATGATTGCTCCTACGGCCTTGTCTCCAATGACAAAAACCCGATAGTCACGATCATTAGGCACGTACTCCTGCAGGTAATACGGCGGATCACCCAGCTCATCCTCATGCTCGACCAGATGAATGCCGACCCCGTCAAATCCATAGACTGGTTTTGATACCGCTTTTTTGTGCTTTTTAATAAATTCTCCAGCCAAGGCCCGTGATTCGGTAAAGAACGTGGCAGGAGTCGGAACCGCGTTCTGCATCAGAAGAGCCGAGGTCATCACCTTACTTGCACAGGTGACAATCCCTTCCGGAGAGTTTATTATCCGGTTTTTTAAGGACAGGGCCTGGAGTGACTCAAAATTGTGACCATTCTGTCTGATTCCGCACGCCCAGATGGTTGTACCGGTGAGGTCATCAGAGAAGGGATCGATGGCTTCTAAAAACCTGACCTGGTATGGGTATCCTATCCGGTCAAGTTCGTCCATGACCATCCGGGTAGAATTGTCAGACGGAATGTCGGTCGGCTTTGGAATAATGGTAATCATAACACACCAAAAAAAGGTTTATGCAAAAGGTCTGCTGTATTTTTTCCAGATCTCTTCCCGAAACACCGGCCCGCTGTTATAGGTGCAGAAGGGGATAAGGGTTCCATCCGGTGTTGCATAATGGATACAGCACTGACTGACCCGCTCTACATCATAATTATAGTTATCCATGAAATGCATCATCCCAATAAAAAGGGCATTCCAGTGAAACTCACGAAGGGAGTCAAAGTTATGAGTGATGAGTGCCTTTCCAAGGGTTGTCCAGAGTTCACGACCGCCCTCTTCACTCTTCTTTACGGAAGCATAGAGCTCCTTTATCCCATTGATAGCAACCATCTTTCTGCTGATAGGACCGGCGGATGCCAGCTGGGTGGTAAGCCGCTCAATTGAGTCAAAAAACGCATCAACATCGATCATACGGTTGATCGGGACGATCTTTTTGTCCCTGACAAAGACATAGGTCGCTGCTCCGCAATGCTGATGAGCGGTAAACCGGAGCTGGGGTTTGCCGGTATATGCCTCGATAAAGTCGCTGATGGGCACAACACAGGGAACCGGGTAAAAGTCCTCCTTCTCGACCATACCCTCTGTCTGCTCCTCAATACGGTTCAGGAGTTCAGGGATGGTGATCCGCTGCTGCTCAATATCCTCCGGTGATGCTGCTCCGGTAAATGAGACCGGCTGAAAGTTCACTCCCCGGATAACATCAATATTTTCTGCTGCAAACCGAACGATGTCCCCGATTTCATGATCATTCTGACCTTTTATGATCGTTGGGACCAGTACCACACCCTGTTTTGCTTTTCGAAGGTTTTCTATGGCTTTCAGATCATGGGCCAGTTTAAAGTTGGTCTCCTTGCTGACTCCGTCAAAGTGCAGATATACCGTGGATAGTCCGGCCTCTCTGAGCCGGACCGGGTACTCCGGATCCTGGGCGATGATGAGCCCGTTTGTTGCCAGCTGAACCTGCATAAACCCTAGATTTTTTGCAAGCCTGATAATGTCACAGAGATCCTCACGAAGCGTCGGCTCACCGCCTGCAAACTGGACGGCCGGAGCAGGGGTGGGTTTTTCAGAGCGAAGAAGGGTCAGCATGTCCCTGATCTGATCATATGTCGGTTCATAGATGTATCCGCATGCACGGGCATTGGCAAAACAGAAGGAACAGTTCAGGTTACACCGGTTTGTCAGATCGATATTTGCAAGGAGCGTGGTTGATGTATGATTATTACAAATCCCGCAATCATAAGGGCAATTGCTTATTTCTTTGACAACCTGGGGATTTGCAAGGCCAGACCCTTTCACCCCGAACGCTTCATATCTGCGCCATGCCTCAATGTCATCCCAGTACAGGTATGAAAAATGACCATGTTCAGGACAGGTCCTGTTGATGTACACCTTTCCATCTTTTTCAGTAATCTCTGCATCGAGTACTTTTTTGCATATCGGACAGAGACTTTTCGTTTTTTTGAGGAGTATACTATCACCACCAGCGGGTATTCCCATACCGGGTATCACTTCTGCTCATATGTATGCGAAAACCTAACCTTATAGGTATGCCGGATTCAGCAACAATACTCAGCAATGGACTCATTCTTCTCGGTTCTGCAATATGGGTAATGCTCCCCGCATATCTTCCCAATAATTTTGCAACTCTGACCGGTGGTGGCATGCCCATCGATATGAGGAGGACCTGGTCCGACGGGAGGCGTATTCTGGGCGATGGAAAGACCATACGGGGGTTTGTTGGCGGGGTTACAGCAGGTATTCTCATAGGACTCCTTCAGATGTATGCGGAGATATCCGGCCTGGTGCCCTGGTTTCCTTCCCATACACTGACTGCGGTTATCCTTCTTGCCGTGGGGTCACTCCTGGGAGATCTGATAAAAAGCTTTTTCAAACGACGGCAGGGGATAGAACGTGGCGGGGAGTGGTTTTTGGTGGATCAGCTGGATTTCGTTATCGGAGCTCTGCTCCTTACCCTGCTGCTCGATTCGGCATGGGTAGTTCAGACCATAACACTTCCGCTCCTGATTACCATCCTGATACTGACACCCCTCCTGCACCGCACCGTGAATATTATCGGGTATAAACTGGGATTGAAGAAGGTACCATGGTAACCACAACACTGCGTGAGATGCTGATTACTGCTGATGCGATACGATTTGGAGATTTTACCCTTGCGTCAGGGAAAAAGAGCACGGTCTATATTGATATTAAAAAGGCGATAACAAGCCCGGCCATCCTGAAAAAGATCGCATCAGAGGTTCTTTCACGAAATCAACAATTTGATGCCGTTGCAGGAGTTGCAGTCGGCGGAGTTCCCCTTGCCGTCTCAGTCTCCCTTGCCGCCGATAAACCCTATGTGATCATCAGAAAAGAACAGAAGGGACATGGTCTTGCCAGTCTTATCATTGGGGAGGTCTCAGGAAAACGCATCCTTCTTGTCGAAGATGTGACAACCTCCGGCGGGTCGGCAGTGTTTGGTATTGAGCAGCTCCGCTCTGCCGGTGGTCTTGTGAAGGATGTGATCGCTGTTGTTGACCGGAACGAAGGGGCAGAAAAAACGTTACGCGATCTGAATGTCACCCTGACCCCCCTGGTCAGAATGCAGGATCTTATAACCGGATAGCATCGGCGACAGGCATGCCATTAAATCTGTATGATAGAATGATATTCTATGAACCGGCATGAGGGTACCATTCTCATCCTACTTGTCGCCGGTATCCCGGGTAGCATCCTCATCGGATATATCTTTCATGAAAACGTATCAGGCCAGATACCAGATAACACATCTGCGGGACGGGAGGTATCCCTCTCTCAGCAGGGTTTTATTCAGCCGTCACTCCTGGTACCGCTCTCTCATTCCTCATTTCTTGTCAGTGATCTCAATAACAAGGCCCTGCTGCTCGTTCAGGAGAACGGAACGATTCAGAGGATTATCACGCGTGAGGTAGCGCAGCCATACGGGTACTGGGATATTGCCGGAATCGCACAGGATAGTCAAGGGAATATCTACCTGTCTGACAGGAGCACCCACCGTATTTTAAAACTGAGTGGGACAGGATCGCTTAGTACCAGCTGGGGAGGATTTGGGGAGGGGGAGGGACAATTTGATTCCCCTTCAGGAATAGGTATTGTCAATGGTTCAGGAAAAGAACTTGTATATGTCTGTGATACCGGAAATGCGCGAATTGAGGTCTTTACCCAGCAGGGCATATACCAGTACAGCTTTCAGATTCCCTCTGATGAGCAGAAAAATATCCGGATTGTCCGGCCAAAAGAACAGAAGACTTCCGTGGACATTCAAAAATTCAAAGTCATCCCTCAAAAAGGTGCGAATCCTGCATTTGTTAAGCGGACATTTACCATTCAGTCCTCAGGCTCTGCCCTTGATATGATCTTTTCTGTGAACCGGTCAGTGTATCTTGGTGCTCAAAAGATCTCGTTCCAGTCATCGGACATATCAACCCGAAATCCTGAAGAGTGGGTCCCGGTGGTCTCTGCGATTCTTGCAGATCCAACGACCCAGGATACCATACAGAGCACATTGGCAGAGATACGCCGAAATGCCAATATAAAAAAGATTTGTGAGAGCGCAAAACTGGAGTGTATTGCCCATTTCATTCAGCAGATTCCTTTGACCGAGCAAACAGAAAACCGGTACCCAGTCGAGATTTTACATGATAAGATGGGGAATACCTATGACAAGGCCTTGTTTTTATATGGACTGCTCAAAGAGGCTGGTTATGATGTAGTATACCTTGCATACCCGGGTCTGTCTCATGCTGCTGTTGGAATCCGCCTGACGGATCCGGTAAACAGTAAGGCACTTGCAACATACACAGACAGTAATGGCAGCATATATTTGTATATTAACCCGGACGGACCAGGATTTATCGGTGGAATTGCTCAGAAATACCGCAAGATCGATCCATTCGTAATCCACCTGGATACAGAGAATGGTACCGGCATCTGCGCAGATCATATGTACTCAACCTATGTTGTAGAGAGCATCTTTTCGCTCTCTGACAAGTATCAGTTCCTTCTAAATAAAGAAAAGGAAGAGAAGGGGGATGATGCACGTAAGATTCGGGACAGGTATCAGAAGATTAAAGGAGTTCTTGATTTTATTGAGAAAAATCCATGGAATACTGAACTTGCATACATGAGGATAAAGAATGCAAAGGTGAATGAAATTCGTGTGTAACCATGATGGGTATTTCCCACCATCCTCTTCTCTGTTTCCTGTCACAAACACGGGTTTGTAATGAAGAGGTAATGATAGGTTTAATGGGGTATACCGCATATTGGTACGAGAATATACGTATAAGATCCGATATCTATGACATCATTTACCAGAGGGGGCTGTTTTTTGCTTCTCCTCCTGATTATTTCTTACATACCCGGATGCAAAAAAGCGCTTCTTTGCAGAAGGGGGATCGGGATCTTTCTCCATTCATATAAGAGAGTGCCACTCCCAGGCACGTTCTGAATTTTTTATTAATTTGCTATACATTGACCGGAGTATCAGGAATGAGTTCACATACAAACATCTTGGTTGTCGGAAGCGGAGGGAGAGAACATGCGATAGCAGTGGCATTATCCAAAAACCCACAGACCAGAATCTTTGCTGTTATGAACAGGATGAATCCGGGTATTGCGGAATGTGCGTACAAGGTGCTCATTGCGCCGGAAACCAATCCCGAAATTATAAAACAATTCTGCCTGGAACATGAGATTCGGTTTGCATGTATTGGCCCTGAAGCTCCGCTTGAAGCAGGGGTTGTTGATGTCCTCATCAAGGAAGGGGTACAATGTGTCGGTCCCTCAAAACTGGCTGCCCGGATTGAGACTGACAAAGCGTTCTGCAGAAATCTGATGAAGAAATATCATATACCCGGTCTTCCCGAATACCATATCTTTCAATCCGGTACTGATGCTGAATCATTCCTGAAATCTGCCACGAAAGAATATGCAATAAAACCATCCGGTCTGACCGGGGGAAAGGGCGTCAGGATCATGGGAGAACACCTGACCCATGATGAGGCATGCAGATATGTCCATGAGCTTACGGGTACTGTGGTTATTGAGGAGCGGTTGACCGGCGAAGAATTCACCCTTCAGGCCTTCGTTGACGGAACCCACCTTATCCCGATGCCTCTTGTTCAGGATCACAAACGGGCGTATGAAGGAGATGTCGGCCCGAATACCGGTGGGATGGGATCATACACCCTTCCTGACCACCGGTTTCCTTTTGTGACTCAAGAGGATTATGACAAAGCGTTCGCTATTATGAAACAGACCGTCGCCTCTCTTGCCGCTGAAGGAACCCCGTATGTGGGTATTCTGTACGGTCAGTTCATGAATACGGCACACGGCCCGATGGTCATCGAGTTCAATGCCAGGTTTGGGGATCCGGAGGCGATGAACGTTCTGTCATTGCTCATCAGTGATTTTACCACCATTGTTCAGGCAATTACTACCGGGAGACTTGATACCACCACGGTAACCTTTGCGAATAAAGCAACCGTCTGTAAATATCTGGTGCCGGAGGGATATCCGGATAATCCGATATCCGGAGGGAAACTGATTGCCCGGCAAAACCACAGAGCACTGTGTTATTATGCCAGTGTGATCCGGGATGGAGAGTTCCTCATTACCCAGAGTTCACGGACTATGGCATTTGTAGGTATCGGCGATACACTTGAAGAGGCTGAGCAGATTGCAGAAGAGGCAGCATCTGCTGTTTCCGGCCCGGTCAGACATCGTCGGGACATCGGGACCAGGGCTGTCCTTGAGAAGAGAATCTCGCACATGAAGGAGATCAGATGAAGAAAGATTTCATATCAATTCTTGATATCTCCCGGGAGGAACTGGCAAATCTTCTCGCACATGCCAGAAAATTAAAGGAAGAACGAAGAGTCGGGATACATACACCGGTTCTTGCTCATAAAACCCTGGGGATGATCTTTGAGAAATCATCCACAAGAACGAGGATATCTTTTGAGACCGGTATGTTTGAGCTGGGTGGTCATGCCCTGTTTCTTAATCCAAAAGATATGCAGCTTGGCCGGGGAGAAGCGATTCGTGACACAGCACGGGTCATGTCACGGTTTGTATCAGCGATTATGATACGGGCCAACCGTCACGAGGAGGTCTTGGAGCTGGCCGCCCATGCTGACATTCCGGTGATCAACGGCCTTTCCGATCGGGAACATCCCTGTCAGATTCTGGCCGATATCATGACCATTGAGGAACGACTCTATCGAACCGAAGGGGTTAAGGTAGCCTGGATTGGTGATGGGAATAATGTCTGTACCTCGCTCATTCTGAGTACCATTCTTACCGGCATGGAGGTAGTAGTGGCATCTCCTTCAGAATTTGCTCCAAATGAAGAGATCGTGGCAGAGGCAATCCGGATGGGAGCACAGGTGAGGATAGTGACCGATCCACGAGAAGCAGCTGACGGGGCAGATGTGGTCATGACCGATACGTGGATATCCATGGGGCAGGAAGATGAGATCGACCGGAGAAGAAAGATTTTCATGCCATATCAGGTGAACACAGAACTGATGGCCTGCGCAAAACCCGGAGCGATTGTGATGCATTGTCTCCCGGCACACCGGAACTGGGAGATTACCGATGATGTCATCGATAGTAAAGCAAGTGCGGTATGGGATCAGGCAGAAAACAGGCTGCATGCCCAGAAGGCTCTCCTGGTCAGATTACTGGCCTGAATTTTTACTGGAATTATTGATGTATCCGTATGTGACGTCCGATGGTAAAACCGGGGCTTGATGGATTGTAGTACTACACCGAAGTGGGTTTTTGGTTTAAAGGAAAACCTATGACCCATACCACTTTTGTGGTTCTCATTATTTCATCCGACCTTGACTCACGCCGAGATCTCGCGCTTAAATATTAAAACGGTTGCGATAACGCCAAACACAATATTCAGATAAAACATAATCAGCCTCCACAGAATGATAAACACTCCAAGGACGGCTGTTGGAACAAACAGGGCATACAAAGATGTTGCCGAGATCTCTGCAATGCCTGAAGCTCCCGGCGTTAAGGGTATCATACTGATGAGTGCAATAATGATCTGACTTAATATCGACTCAGATATTGCCGGAGGAAGACCAAGCCCCATAAGAATTACCGATGCAACGATAAATTCTGAAAACCAGAAGAGGATGGAGAATAGTGACCCCTGAATAATTCCTTTCTTCCCATGACTGGTAAATGCGGTGATACCGGAACAGAAATTATCAAATTCAACATCGGTGCTTGCGATGATCCGGCGGATCCCTGGCGTCTTCATCTTTGCTTCGATCCAGTGCAGAAGACGCATGACTTTCTCTTTTGCTGATTCAGGCCGTTTTGCAGCAAAAAACAGAATCGCAACAAACAGGATGAGCAGGGCAAGTGAGAAGAATATAATAAACACGATTCCTTCACCCATGTCCCAGATCACCTTCCCCATGACAAGAAGGCTGAAGACCGTAAGAGCAACAAGGATAACCGCATCAAGGACCCGTTCCATAATGACAACCGCAGTAGCGTCACCAACTGGCATATCGGCTTTATAGAGTTCGTGGATCCGGACCGGTTCTCCACCGGCCTGACCGGGCGTGATTGCACCGATCAGCAGATTCGCAACCACCATATTGTAACAATGGCTGTATCTGACCTGATATCCGAGTGATGCAGCCATGACCTTGATTCGGGCTGCCCAGAGTGAGAACGAGATAAAGCGGAGCCCGATTGCCATGAATAAAAACCAGATGTTGATATGGGTGAGATATTGAAGCGTATCCTCGTTAAAGGTGGATGCAAGAAGGAAGACAAGGATCCCCATGGAGAATGCAAGGGAGAGATAAAACCACCTTTTCTGTTTTTTATCCATGATATCTCTCCTTTGGGAAAATTTCAGCAGATATTACTTTTTGTACTATATCTTCTTTCGTATCTCTCATTCTGGAAGAAGAGAGAGTCGATTTAGAACCTCTTCGGCTGCTTCAATACCGCCATCCAGGTACAGA
>NZ_DAONKG010000042.1:0-14044 GCF_035406105.1 Methanospirillum sp. | reverse complement strand
CTGAGAGATCTCCATAATGGAAAAAGATCTTCGCATCAGGATCATGAGCATCAACATAGATATGATCAATGCGCTGCGTATTGAAAGTGGAGGCCCTTCTGACCAGTCCATGAACTTCGTATCCCTTGGAAAGGAGAAATTCTGCAAGATAGGATCCATCCTGCCCTGTTATTCCGGTAATAAATGCTCGTTTCATAATATTTTAACAGCTTTTTTATTTAATTTGACGTATTTCCTTGTATAGCAGTGTAATGCTCATTCATCTTATGAAAAGAGTTTAGAATGATCTCTTATTACTACGCTATTACTTGATATAAAATATAACCTCTTTTTGTGCTCATACCTCGAGATATAATTTTTTTTAGATTCAAATTTTATTAGTCAATTTATCAGAAAAAATCACTTAAGAATAGCTAAAAACCACCTTTCGAACCACCGTGATTTATAAATGCTTTATGTGCCTACGATCAGTAAAGAGGGGATTCTTCGCTAACCTCATTGATCTTTTGGGTTCAATCTATGAGATATATAATCACTGAATTGCGATAGTTCTCTCTTCTGCTTTTAAGCAATTTTCATGGAAAATTTTTTTGGAGTTTTTCTCCCCTCTTCTTTTCGAATATAGGATCCGCCCCTGATTGAGCAGAAGGTGACCCCCGGATACATCCCACCGCAATTAGGTACACCCCTCCCGCTCATTCTGCAGGAGCATCATGCTCACATGGAGTGCAGTAAAGATCAACTCAAGCCCGACAATAACGCTTGAAAGTGCCAATACTGCATTCGTGATCTGGGATAACGGGCCTGATACAGATATCCACTGGCTTAAAATATACATACCACTCGCAAACCCCAGTATCATAAATAAAATACCGACAAACAGCATTTTTTCAAGTGTCGGATACTGAAGGATCTGAGAGAACCAGGGACCACATTCATCAAGCTGGTGGGTGACACTATACGATTTCATTACCACACCAGAGAGGAGAAACTGAAGGCCGCCAAGTACAAGGATATCGCCGAGTATGAATGAATGAAGGCCCTGAAGCTCAACTGATTTTACCAGGCCGATACCGATCATCAGAGAGAATCCAAGAAGAATAAACAGAAGACCGGGAACAATTAAGAACCTGAGTGGTCGGACAATAAGGATAAACCGCACATGCCTCCATCCGTCTGCAAAACTGTGAAGTTTGGAGGGCCCTTTCCGGGGATAATAGGTGATCGGGATCTCCTCTACGACAAGCCCCTTTTTTGCAGCTTCAATCAGCATCTCTGAGGCGAACTCCATTCCTCCGGTATGAAGAGATAATCTGCGTAATGCATCTCTTCGAATCGCCCGCATCCCGCTATGAGTGTCACTAAAATGCGAATGAAACGTAAAATTGAGAAGAAGCGTCAAAAGAGGATTTCCAATATACTGATGCAGCCATGGCATGGACCCGGGAAGAATCGTCCCTTTCAGTCGTGATCCGATTACCATATCTGCTTTCCCCTCCAGTATAGGCTTTATTAAATCAGGAATCAGCCTGAAATCATACGTGTCATCGGCATCACCAATAACAATAATCTCACCCTGTGCATGGGGAAATGCGCAAAGGTATGCATTTCCATATCCCCGTTTCTTTGGGTGAATAATGTGTGCCCCATAAGAGCGTGCAATGTCCGTCGTTGCATCCGTTGAAGAATCAGCGATAATTATCTCATATGAAATATTGTTATTCACGCACCCGGTCTTTACTTTTTCAAGACAGGATCCAATTGTCTGTTCTTCATTTAAGGCCGGAATAATGATCGTTACAAGTGGTTCCATTGACATGCCCGCATATGTTCAGCAGATACGTCTGATGTATAAGAATAAATGTTCTGGCAAGACAGGTTCGTCATGGTACTGTGTGCCCGGACAGAAGCATCAGGATATGGCCGATAAAACATATTTTACGGATAATATCTGACTAAAGTTTAGGTTTTCTCATGGAAAGAAGGATGAGAAAAAGCGATTAAGAAATATGGAAGGTATATGAGTATTTAAACAACAAATCAGATAGTACCTATAATGACCGCTCTAAAAACATGGCTGAATACGCATTCAACGCATATTCTTCTTCTCCTGGTTTTTATATCAGCTCTCTTTGGTCTCTGGCTCCGGCTCCTTCCGATGGAATTTCTTGGTGACGGCCCGGTCCAGAAACTCATATTTATGGACACCTGGTACTCGATGCGACAGATAGAACAGATATCAGCACAGTATCCCGGATATGCATGGTTTGATCCGATGACCGCCTTCCCAACCGGGAAGGATGTCGACTGGGGACCCGTATTTCCCTTCCTCTGTGCTACCGTCTGTGTTCTTTTTGGGGCCATTGCACGGCCGGAAAATATGATTATTGCATCATACGTCCCCCCCATATTGTTTCTCCTCCTGATACCGGTAGTCTGGTATTTGGGGAAAGTATCCGGTGATGAAAAAACAGGCTGGATTGCAGCAATTCTTCTTCCAATTATTTCAGGAGAGCTCTTGTACCGGTCGTTGTACGGGTACCTCGATCATCATAGTACTGAAACACTCTTTTCTATGCTCTTTCTCACCCTGATCATTGCCCTTCTCATCACCACTCAGGCAATACATACGTCATGGTACACAAAAAAAAGTATTATCCTTGCAATATCTGCAGGGGTTGTATATTTCCTGGGTCTTATGAATATTCAGACCATGGTTCTCTTTGCAGCAGTGTGCGCTCTGATCTTGCTGATCCATGCTCTGGTAGTTCGGGACAAACATCATCTTTTCATACTCTTTCTTCACACCACTCTCTTCTTTGCAACGTTTACGGTTCTCTATCTCTCCCTTGGATTAATCCATGATGGTTTCTCTTTGAGCAGGTATTCTCTCGGGCATGTGCTCGTAGTTCTGGCAATCCCCCTTGAACTGGGACTTCTTACCCTCTTTGCACATCTATTCGAAAATAAGCCTCCTTACTATTATATCGGGGCAGTAGTAGGCTCCCTTGCTGCGGGGTATGCATTCATCGCAACTCTGATCCCTGATATCGCTGCGCAGATGAATAACTCCATGCATTATTTCTTTTTCTTTTCCTATGCTGAATCGTATATCAATGAGATGCAGATGTGGGAACCGGTTCGGGCATGGTACTCATACAACCTTGCATTATTTTTTGCACTGGCGGGTATCGTCATCTGCATATTCAGGCTCATCCGTTCATACCAGCCGGCACTCATGGCAATTCTGGTCTGGGGCCTGGTCCTCATCTATGCAACGGTGATGCATGTCAGGTATGAATACTACGCAACAGGAGCAATTGTTCTGTTTGCTGCGATAGCGCTCAGTACTTTGTACGCAATGATTGCAAAGAGTGAGCAGCCGGAGAAGCGATCGAAAAAGATGACAGACGGAATAACACATCAGATCCCCTGTCGTGCTCTTGGTGTCGTCGCCATACTCCTGCTGCTGATCGCTGCATTTTCAGCCCAGACCGTCATGACCGTTGCGGATAAACAGATCGGGCTCATTTCAATGACCAATGACTGGGCCGACTCCCTTCTCTGGCTCTCTGCCAATTCTCCGGATCCGGGCGTTTCATATGACCAGATATATAAGAAAACCAACTTTTCCTATCCAAAGGAGGCATATGGAATTATCTCGTGGTGGGATTACGGACACTGGATTACCTTTTTGAGTAAACGAATCCCCGTAACATCGCCCTTCCAGGATAATGTCCCCCCGGTTGCACGGTTTTTATCTGCACAATCAGAAGATGAGGCAGAAACGAATGCCAAAGAAGTAAACGGTAAATACATCATCACCGATTTTGCCACCGTCACCTCAAAATTTGCAGCCCTTCCGCTCTGGGCATATGGGAAAGACAGTATCTCCCGGTACCAGGAGACCTATTATCAGCAATCACAGCAGGCAGGCAGATATGATCCGGTTCTCGTCCTAAAACAACCCTATTTCGAGAGCACCGCAGTAAAGTTACACCTCTTTGATGGTTCATTTGTTCCAGGCCAGGGAGGATCACTCCTGACCATCAAAGAGTCACCAATGGCCCGGGGTTCATACAAGCTGATAACAGAGGCCTCACAGGTATCAGCCGCTGACGCTCAAACAATCCGCCTGAATCAAAATCAAATGACCGGTTCAATCCAGTTTACCAAACCCGTCACCGATGTCCCGGCCCTTGGTCATTACCGGCTCATCTACGAATCACCAACAACCGTTGCAGAGGATGAAACCCATCAGATACAAGAAGTGAAGATCTTTGAACGGGTGAAAGGCTGCACTATTCCGGGCAATGGAACCATCGAACTCCCCGTCATCACCAATCAGGGCCGGACCTTTACCTGGCGTGAGCAGAGTGTGAATGGTACGTTCACCCTGCCGTACAGCACACAGAACAATCCGTATGAAGTCCGGGCCACCGGACCCTACCGGATTCTTGAAACCGGAAAAACAATCGAGGTTGCAGAGGATCAGATTACCTGATCCTCACACCCGCTGAAAGTCATCTTCAGCCCGCTCGATATCATCTTCTTCAAGATATTCCCCGATCTGAACCTCAATCACCTCAAGCGGAATCTTCCCTGAGTTCCCAAGCCGGTGCATGACCCCTGCCGGAACAAAGGTGCTCTCTCCCGGACGAACAAAGAGATGTTTGCCATCCAGCTCAACATCAGCGGTCCCATGCACCACCACCCAGTGCTCACTCCGGTGATGATGCCGCTGGAGTGATAACCGCATGCCCGGGTTCACCGTAAGACGTTTAATCTGAAAACCTGGCCCGGTCTCAAGACCAAGGTATGATCCCCAGGGCCGGTAGACCAGCCGGTGAATCTCCGTGATCGGGTTGCCCTGATTCTTAAGTTCCCTGACAAGGTCTCCCACCTTTTCAGCCATATCCCGACGGCAGACTAAAAGCGCATCACAGGTCTCAACGACAATGGTATCCCTGATACCAATAAGGGCTGCAAACCGATCCTTTGTGGTTACAAAATTACCATACGATTCAATGGCCACACAGGTGCCTGAATTGTCACAGGCATCCTTACCTGAAATCTCATACCATGCGTTAAAATTTCCAAGGTCAGACCAGCTGGCAGAGAGCGGAACAACAGCAACAGCATCAGAATGCTCAAGAATGCCATAGTCAATGGAAACTGAAGGGAGTTCCTCCCATGAACCCGTTGTTTCAAAAATGTCTGCAATCTTTGGCTGAAATCTTAAAAGTTCTTTTGAAAAGATCGGAACGGAAAAGAGGAACATCCCACTGTTCCAGAAATAACCATCCTTTACATACTGTCGGGCCGTCTCTTCGTCAGGTTTTTCCTTAAATTCGTTTACACGAAACCCGATCTCAAGCGGGCTGCCGGGGGCGATGTATCCATAGCCGGTATGGGGACTGTCAGGTATTATTCCAAACGTAACCAGGTACCTGCTGCTTAAAGGAACCGCAGAACGCAACTCTTCTCCTGCCGATGCTCCAAGCAGATGATCACTTGGAAAGACCATGATAACCGCATCAGGATTTTTCCTGGCGATCTCTGTAACCCCCCATGCAATTGCCGGAAGGGTATTTTTTCCGGATGGTTCACATAGTATCTGCTCATCTGGAACAGAATACCCCAGTTCAGCGATCTGGTTCTTTACCAGAAAATGATGCAGTTCGTTGGTTACGATATAGATGTCTGAAGGCCTGCTGTTCTCGAGCGCTCTCAGGTATGTCTTTTGAAAGAGTGAGTGACCATTTACCTGAAGAAACTGTTTTGGATAATAGGTCCGGGAGAGTGGCCAGAGCCTGGTTCCCACTCCGCCCGCTAATATTATTGTGAATATCTGATGCACATTAGTACATCATCTCGGTACTGAATCAATATTATTTTTATGAATTTTTAAGTAGAATTTTTATGAAAAGAGTTAGTATTTTGGGAAATTATCGCGATTAATTTGAATTAATTCAATATTTCCTCCCAATACCGGATAAAGAGTAACAGTTACTGAATCAAATTCTGATACATATGAATTGTCATTATAGGGCTTCTGATCCCATACTACCGCAGTAGATGATGCAGTATTATATCCTTTAGTCTCTAAAGAGATCGGTTGGTCGATCTTTCCGACTTCTATCTCCTGCGAAAATGCTTTTTTGCTTGAAATCCAGCCTTTTCCAAGAATATAGTATATATCATATACACCTGGGCGCATCTTATCAAAAGTATGGGATTCTCCTTTTGGAATATAATAGGCACAAATTGGATTTGGCCAATTTGGCTGTCCTAATACAACCAAAGCATCCAATTTTCCCTGTGTATTGTCAATTGTCAGTTGATTTTTTCCACCCGTAGGTTCCCTTCCTGATACCAACGCCCCATGTACAACGGTGGTAATCATGAACAGGATCACCAGAAAAATGAACCATTGAATCGGTTTTCCTTTGAAAAGCATAGGGGTAATTTCTCACCTAGAGAGAAAAAACTATCGAAAAAAGTTGATGGGCTCGCTGAGATTCGAACTCAGGATCTCCGCCATGTCAAGGCGACGTCATAACCAGCTAGACCACGAGCCCCCGGTTGTGCCTTACAATGTAGCCTTCCAGTGGATATATGTGTTGTGATCTGTTCCTGAAAAATGAATTAAATTCTGGCAAATTTTGCCGAATATATTCCTGGCATACCCCGAATCGCTTCCATCACCTCTTCCGGGACATCTCCATCCACATTCAGGACCATGATTGCCTCTTCTCCTGGCTGGAACCGGCCGACCTGCATCCCGGCAATGTTAATCTGATGCTCTCCAAGGATGGTGGATGCCCGCCCGATCACTCCGGGCCTATCCAGATGCCGTGAGATGATGACTGCCCCCTCCGGGACCATATCCATGGTATACCCGGCAATGGATACGATCCTCGCACCACCTTTGTACAGAACAGAACCTGCAATGACCAGTTCGGAGCTGTCCGTCGTCACCTTCATGGTCAGGAGGTTCTTATATCCGGCCGATTCGCCGGTCGTCGTCTCCGAGACTGCAATACCCCGGTCCTTGGCTATATATGCTGCATTGACCATATTCACCGGGAACCGGAGGATGGGATCCAAAAGTCCCTTAATAGCCATGTGGGTGATGAGTTTTGTTGACTGCCCAAGGGATGCAAGTTCACCGCCATAGATCATCTCCAGTTTCTGGACCCGGCCATCAATGATCTGGATCATGAGCCTGCCCATACGTTCGCCTAAGGTTGCATAGGGTTCAATGATCTCATGCTGCTCGGCAGGGATGATCGGAGCATTGACGACATATTTTGCATCTTTACCATTAAGCACATCAAGACATTGTTTTGCGATGGATATTGCCACGTTCTTTTGGGCTTCTATGGTACTTGCGCCAAGATGCGGGGTTACGATAATGTTTGGGATACCAATAAGCGGACAGTTCTTCGGCGGTTCCTCTTCAAACACATCAATCGCTGCCCCGGCTACCTTTCCGGATTTCACTGCTGCAGCAAGGGCTGCCTCGTCAATAATTCCACCACGGGCACAATTAATTATCCTGACCCCGTCCTTCATGGTAGCAATGGTCTTTTCATTGATGATATGACGGGTCTCCTTGATAAGAGGGGTATGGACGGTGATGATATCCGCCTTGGTAAAGAGCTCCTCAAGTGACATTGATTCAATGCCCATCTCCGCTGCCTTCTCTGAAGAGATGAAGGGATCATACCCGATGATATGCATGTTAAATGATGACGCGCGTTTTGCGACCTCACGCCCGATACGTCCGAGCCCCACAATTCCCAGTGTTTTCTCATTCAGCTCAACACCCATGAATTTGGACCGCTTCCACTCGCCGGCCTGCATGGATGCATTTGCCTGGGGAATATTCCGGCAGAGTGACAGCATCATGGCCATAGTATGCTCAGTTGCCGCAAGGGTATTGCCTTCCGGGGCATTCGCAACAATGACACCATGACGGGTAGCGGCATTCATATCAATATTGTCGACCCCGGCTCCGGCACGCCCGATAAACCGGAGCTTTTTACCCGCTTCAATAACCCGTTCAGTCACCTGCGTTCCGGACCGGACAAGGAGCGCATCGTAATTTTCAATGGTCGCAACCAGTTCATCTTCAGAAAGCCCGGTGTTTACATCCACCATGGCGTGTTCGCGAAGAATTTCTATGCCTTCCTCCGCGAGTTCGTCACTGACAAGGATAGTATATGTCACAGTACTCTCTTAGAAATCACAGTGAGATCACTTGATTGTTCGCAGAAAAAGAGAGACTGATGTTTGTGTTATCTGAAGGCCCCAAAATAAACGGGTTTCTGTCACAGATGGTGTTTTCTTTTCTGTCTCGCGGCGTTTTCAAGATACGACAGTCCCTGCCTGCCAGTCATTTCATCTGATGCAGTATAGATACATATTCCGGTTTTCTTTGCATTCCGGACAAAAGAAGTATCCGATTCATGAACCGTATATGGAAAAATATCAACGCTTATCCCCATATCAGAGAATATATCCTGGTATTTTTCAATCCTGTCAATAATTCTTTTATCACTCTCTGAAATCACGAGGAGCAGATCGATATCGCTACCGGGGACCGCCTTGAACCGGGCAACAGACCCAAAAAGCCAGACTTCACGGATCTCCGGATACTCCGTACACGTATCAGCTACCCGTTTCAGTCTCTCTATAATGAATGAGTAATCAAGCCAGAATATCCTGACAGAACCGAAGGATATTTTCTGCACTGCTGATTGCGGCATAGGCGTCTTCTTTTGTAAAGTGTTCATGAGGTGTACCGAAGGTCAGCCCGTCCGGATATCGGCTGATAATGTACAGCCGGTCAAGCCTTTTCGCATCAGAGAATACCTCTGGGGTGATCTCAAGAGAATCTGTCAGCCCCATGAACCGTTTCTCAACAGAGCAGCCCCGGGCCTCACCGCCATAATACTGATAAACGGCTTTTATGGATTTTTCTGCTGCCTGTTGGGAGATAAAGCAGGCCCATTCATAATGACCTGCTTTACAATTATCCACGGCTGCTTTCAAATCGAATATTGCCTGCTCTATCCAGTCCTGACTTCTCTCTGGCATCTACACTATCGTTCAAATAACGATGTCTGGACATCCCGGTCTATCATGGTTATACACCGGTCATCTGATAGTTCATCTCTGATCTCAACCGGGTAGCATCCGGTCAGACACCCAAGACAGAGATCATGACGGGGGAGACCGATAGCACTCACGAGTGATTCAATGGATATATAATGAAGACTGGTTGCAGTAATGCTTTTTCTGACCTCATCGACATCTTTGTCACTCCCGATCAGCTCTGCCCGTGTTGGCATATCAACCCCCAGATAACAGGGGGCCTTGATGATCGGCGAGCCGATTCTCATATGGATCTCCCGTGCCCCGGCATCCCGCATTGTCTCAATGATCCGACGGGATGTTGTCCCCCGCACGATGGAGTCATCAACCAGAATGATCGACCGGTCCCTCAGATGATCCGGAATCGGGTTGAGTTTTATCCTGACCGCCCGCTCACGTTTCTCCTGAGTCGGCATAATAAATGTCC
The DNA here is from genome assembly GCF_035406105.1 of Methanospirillum sp. Lineage (GTDB taxonomy): Archaea > Halobacteriota > Methanomicrobia > Methanomicrobiales > Methanospirillaceae > Methanospirillum. The sequence goes on along the minus strand of NZ_DAONKG010000042.1, from coordinate 4,455 downwards.
GGCCCATGTACCGGTTTTTAATAAGGCATTCCATGAAGGGGATGGTGGATCGCTCTGATAACCCGACTGCATATGCCGTCCCTGAATCCGGCACCGTGCAGACCGCATCGGCTTTGACCGGGCTCTCTTCATAGATCATCGCGCCAATCCTGCGGCGTACGTCATACACAAGGGATCCGTCAATGCGGGAATCAGCCCGTGCAAAGTAGATATACTCAAATACGCAGTGCCCTTTTCGCGAGGCAACCGCTATCTGTTTAAACCGGATCTCGTCGCCGGATATGTGGATCATCTCACCAGGATACACATCCCGTTCGTACTTCCCGTTCAGCGCATCGATAGCGACACTCTCCGATGCAACCATGAAGCCTGATTCAGTTCTGCCAAAACAGAGTGGCCGTATCCCATGCGGATCACGAAATGCATAGAGATCCCCGTCATAGAGCATGACGACCGAATAGGATCCCTTCAGACATGCCATGCATTGTTTCACCGCATCTTCTATGGTGCCCCCTTTTCTGATCGACTCGGTGATTATCTTGGAGATGATCTCGGTGTCAGAGGTGGACCAGAAGATCTGCCCGCGATCCTCGAATTGTGCTCTGAGATCCCGATAATTCACGAGGTTCCCATTATGCGCTATCGCAATACCATGCCCGCGAAATGTGAATAAAAATGGCTGAATATTCTCAGGACGATTCTCACCGGTCGTTGGATATCGTACATGCCCGATACCCGCCGAACCAACAAGTGATTTGAGAATCTGCTCATTGAACACCTCAGAGACTAATCCGTTTCCTTTGTGTTTGCATAGTCCCGAGCCGTGAAACGTGGCAATACCGGCACTCTCCTGCCCACGGTGTTGGAGAGCGTATAACGCATAATAAAGAGAAAAAGAGACGTCGGCAGAACTCCTGATGCCAACGATCCCGCACATGATTAATGAGTTGCAACTTTTGGCCGCTTGGTAATCCAGCCGTAAGAGCGCATGCGGGTAGAGCGGCCAAATCCACATGATGAGCAGATTTTATGACGCTTGTGATAGGACATCCGCCCGCATCGTCTGCAGGTCAGGTGGGTCTGAGTCTGTCTTTTTCCTCGTGATGGTGTTCCTTTTGACATTTTTCTGCCTCCTTATTGGGGATTCGTGGAGATGTAAATTACATTATCGCCGCGAATAATCAGGGTACCGATACTTTGTGCCTGTCCATCCACAATCTCCTCTGCTTTATCGAGAACAAGGTTCATGTGGACGTCGTATCCCTGGAGAACTCCTTTGATTTCCCTGCCCCCTTTCAGGGATATCAGTACTGGCTGGCGATTCAGGACCTGATCTAAAATATCCATAGGTCTTTTAGTCATATCTATACCCTGCACTACTCGAAATGAGTGAATAAATTGCGCCGGGATGTCTCATAAACATACCTGTCATACCTGGTCCCTGCTGTGTCCGTATCGTTTATGGGAATTCAGGTAGCCGTACTATAGAGATATGGGTAAGCTGACCTCAAAAAGAAGGCATTCAATTCGGAAATCTCAGGTAAGCGGTATACTGGAACGGCTCAGAGAAGAGATCGGGGACGGAGCTGATCAGTTCCAGGGAAAGATGATTGAGATCATCGAGACAAACCAGGATGTTCATCTCTATCTGGTAGATAAGGAACCTCTTATTCTTGAGAAGGACGGGATTCTGTTCCCAAGTCTGCGGGGAGCTGTATCCCGTCCCTTCCCCCAGAAACGGATCGTCGTGGATATGGGGGCAGTGTCGTATGTGGTCAATGGTGCGGATATCATGCGGCCCGGTGTGGTTGATGTGACGCCGGATGTAACTGCCGGAAAACCGGTTCAGATCGTGGATGAGCGTCATGGAAAACCACTGGCACTTGGTATTGCGTTATTTGACGCCGCAGACCTTCTTGCGCAGGAGAAGGGAAAGGTTGCCCGTACCTGGCATCATGTCGGTGATGATATCTGGAATCTTGAGTTCTGAACGGGGAAAGGACGCCTCTTGAGCCTGAAAAACCAGTATCTTTATTACAACTGACAGAAAAGGTTCTTATATGGGACTTCGCGACCTTCTCTTCGGAAGCAAGGATACCTCTTCCCCGGACGAATATAAAGATCTCACTCTGAAGGATTATGAACTGAGTGAAAACCCAGCCCTTCTTGTTAAGGTCGCTACGGTTACTGGTCTGCGGGAAAGTCAGATCGTAAAAGATCAGGTCTATGACGGGAATATTGTCATAGTGGACATAAACCGCCTGAAAATGGATAAGATCAATTACGAACGGGTCATGAAAGACTTCTATCAGGTGGCTCGGGATGTTGATGGTGATATTGTCGGTCTTGGTGATCAGCAGTATGTAATCATTACACCGAAAAACGTCAAAATCTCCCGTGACCGCATCGGTGGCGGTGCCTGAACTTGGAACAGGAGGTCAGGGGGATCTGTCCTGCCTGCAATGAGGAGGTTGACTGGACGTATAAAACAGAGAATATACCTTTTTTTTCAGATATTCTGATAATAACCTGCTCCTGTCCGAAGTGTGGATACCGGTTTTCAGATGTTCAGAATATCACCACCAATGAACCGGTCAGGTATATCTATTGTGCGTGCTCTGAAGAAGATCTCTCGACCCGGGTGGTGAGAAGCAGTGCTGCAAAGATCACCATCCCTGAACTTGGAGTGGAGATTGACCCGGGTCCTGCCTGTGAGGGGTTTGTGTCAAATGTAGAAGGGGTGCTCCTCCGGGTTGAGAAGGTCCTTGATGGCATCCTGATCGATGGTGATGACGAGCAGCGGAGAAGAACACTCGCCCTGAAAGAGAAAATTTACAATATTCAGAGCGGAAAAGAGGGCGTTACCCTGATCATTGAAGATCCACACGGGAACTCGCTTATCCACTCCGAAAAAGCAAAAAAAGAGACATATACTCCACAATCAGAATAATCTTCTCCCTTTCAGGATAATACCCGGTTCGGATGTGATGGTTCCGACAATCCGGGCATCGGGGTAATACTTCTGAACAGTCTGCACTCCCTCTTTGGGCAGGATGATCACATATCCCATCCCCATATTAAAGGTCCGGTACATTTCAGGCTCTGTTATATCTCCCACTGTTGCAATCCATTCAAATATCTCCTGGGGTACGAGGGGTGATTCAAAAACATACCCATAGGCACCAAGCCGGTTCAGATTGGTAAGACCGCCACCGGTGATATGACACATTCCATGCACATCGGTCTCCGCGCAGATATGGAGAACATCTGCATAGATTCGTGTGGGCCTGAGGAGCTCTTCACCAAGGGTGGTTCCGGATGGCAGCCGCTCTGCATAGGATCCATGCTCTTCAACCATCCGGCGTGCAAGGGTCAGACCGTTGCTGTGTATGCCTGATGAGGGAATGCCTACCATCACATCACCGGGAATGATGGCCGATCCTGTGATAACCTTCTCCCGCTCCTGAATCCCCAGGCATGCTCCGGCAAGGTCAAGTCCGGTCACAAGTCCCTTGAGGGTTGCCGTCTCACCACCAAGGATTGAGAGGTTTGACTGTCTGGCCCCTTCATTCAGGCCCTTACCTATCTGACGCATCTGTTCTGTTGAGAGAGCGGATGTGGCAATGTAATCGACAAAGGCCACCGGCTCAAGGTTCATGACATACAGGTCATTTACATTCATTGCAATGCAGTCTATACCGACCGTGGACCAGTCCTGCATGGCATCGGCAACGAGCATCTTTGTCCCGACCCCGTCAACTGCCATCGCGAGGACATATTTTCCAAAAGAGATAAATCCTGCAAAATGACCTATCTCTGAAGCCATGCCAAACTGATCGGATCGCCGGTAGGTAAGCTCGGATATGAGACTTTTTACAGCGGCAGCTTCAAGGTCAATATCAACGCCAGCATCCCGGTATGCATCCTGCTCCATGCTCATACCTCTTCGTTCTGGAGATTAAATTCATCATGCAGGACTCTGACTGCACGCGGCCCGTCCTCCTGCCGCACAACAAAGGAAATATTCACCTCAGATGATCCCTGGGAGATCATCATCACATTGATGCCCGCTTTTCCAAGAGCCGAGAAAGTCCGTCCTGCTGTTCCTGCCATGCCGGCCATCCCGGACCCGACGACGGCAACGGCACACACATCCTCATTTGCGGTGATGTCCCTGAACACACATCGCTCTTTGAGTGGCTGTAATGCCTCCATCGCGGTCCTGACCTGGTTTGCCTCGATAATCAGCGTGATATTTGCTTCAGATGATCCCTGGGATATCATCATGACATTGATCTGGTGCTCGGCAAGAAGCGTAAAGATATGGCGTGCGACACCCGGTCTACCCACCATCTGGGCACCGGCAATGGTGATTGCTGCCACCTTGTCAATATAGGTAACTGCTTTTACCACCCGGGAGTCCTTCTGCTCTCCCCCTTCGATGATCGTTCCCGG
>NZ_DAONKG010000041.1:0-14086 GCF_035406105.1 Methanospirillum sp. | reverse complement strand
CCCGCAACAGTCATCTACCCGCCCATCCATATTGAAAAATATCAGAATAAAGGATATGGCACCTTCTGGCTCTCAGTCAGCAGAATTGATAAGTGGAAGCGAATTGATCTGCAAATTGATGCTTTTCGCCTTCTCCCTGATAAAAAACTGGTGATTGCAGGAAAGATTTATCCTGAGTATGAGTACCTGGTCCGGGAAGCACCTCAAAATGTCACTTTTCTTGGTCCTGTACCTGATGAGGAACTTCTGAACCTGTATGGAAGCTGCAGGGGATTTCTCACGACTGCCATTGACGAGGATTACGGCCTTACCCCGCTTGAGGCTATGGCCTGTGAAAAGCCGGTAGTTGCTGTCTGTGAAGGAGGATACCAGGAAACAGTCACTCATGCCTATACCGGTTTTCTGGTTGCACCCGCCAGCTGGGATATCGCAGAAGCGATTCGGATGGTTGATACCGATCCGTCACGGTTCGGACCTGAAGCCAGAAGAAAGGCAGAACAGTTTGATTATAAGATATTTAAGGAACAACTCGCAACGTATGTGCATACCTGCCTGCATGAATATCGTACTGATGAACATACATCCTGAAATTTTTGTGAGTACCAGCAAATGAATTGGAAAGATAAAAACGTCCTGATCACCGGTGTCAGTGGATTTGCCGGTTCATATCTCGCCCGCGATCTTCTTGATAAGGGGGCGAACGTGTACGGAATGGTCCGACGGCGATCAGATGGCACTATACCAAAGAATGTAGCACACAAGAAGATTGAACGGGCAATCACGTACGTGGAAGCAGGATTAGAAGACCTGACTGGTATTGCAAACGCAATTGATGTTGCAGAGCCTGATGTTATCTTCCATCTGGCAGCCCAGTCATTTGTCCCGCGATCCTTCTCTCATCCCCTTGAAACCGCCCAGATAAATGGCCTTGGAACAAATAACCTGCTCGAAGCGGTCAGACTGAAAGGAGTCGACCCGGTCATGGTCTTTGCCGGAACCAGTGAGGAGTACGGGCTTGTCATCAGCTCTGATGAGCAGTACACCAGACTGAAGGAGAAATACGGCAGTATCTTTCCAGAACCGGATACGATCCCTGAACTCCCGATTCATGAGAATAATCCACTAAGGCCGATGTCTCCGTACGCAGTCTCCAAGGTCTACGGGGATTATCTTTTTCGGAATTATTTTTACACGTATGGACTGAAGGGGATTGTATCACGAGCATTCAATCATGAAGGAGCAGGCCGGGGAATCCAGTTTGTGACCTCGGTTATCACCAGCCAGGTCAGTCATTTCAGGTGCCAGGAGACTGACAAAATAACGATAGGAAATGTGAATGCGTTTCGTGACTGGTCACATATAGAAGATATCGTGCAGGGGTATCAGCTGCTTGCCATGAAGGGAAAGCCAGGTGATGTGTATAATCAGGGATCGAACAGAACCACCTCTGTACTGAGTTATATACTCTATAGTATTGAGGCATGTGGCATGCCAGTGCAGGAGATATGCACGACAAAAACTGCCCGATGTCTGAAAGATCCTCTTGAGCCTGACACTGACGCGGTCTTTGGAGTACAGTTTGAGAAGACAAAAGTTGACCGGATGTTACTTGATGGTACTATGGAGTTCGGACCTCATGATGGGGGAATCCTTGTAAAAACTCCGGAGAAGACCATCCCGATTGAGTTTGACAGCCAGCGGTTCAGACCATCAGATGTCCCGATTTTGTTTGCTGACATATCAAAGATAAAACGACTGGGATACGAAGTCAGGTATAGGATAGTGGATATTGTGCAGGATCAGATGAACTTCTATATGGATCCACAAAACAGATGTAGTATTCACACGATTGAGCGAGCGTGATATGATGGAATATTCACGATATATAAAACCATTTTCTATTCTGCTGGGGGCAATCATCCTCCTGATCACTTTTTTTTCATTCATTATCAGAACAATTCCTGCATTTTCTCCTAATGCAGATGTGCTGATGTTCGTCGGGATGGATGATCCAACCTATCAGCTCAGAAGGATCGAACAGGTCATTGCAAACTATCCAAATATTGCCTGGTTTGATCCGATGACCTACTTTCCGTACGGGCAGCCGATGCACTGGGGGCCACTCTTTCCATTCCTGGGAGCGACCCTTTGTCTGCTCACCGGCGCAGTAACGAGAACAGAAATTATTTCGGTAACCCTCTTTATCCCCTGTGCACTTGCAGCCCTTATGGTCCCGGTGATCTACCTCCTGGTGAATAAGGTTGCCAACTGGAAAGCAGGACTTGCAGCGGCATTTTTCATCGCCATCGTCCCAGGGCAGTTCTTCTTCAGGTCCTATTACGGATACCTGGATCATCATGCAGGAGAGTTCTTTTTCAGCACACTCTTCTGTCTTTGTTATATTTCAGCGCTGGTGTATAGCAGAAAACATCCGGTAGATCTGAAAAATAAAGAGACCTGGAGGATCCCGGTTATTTTGGGACTGCTATGTGGTATTGCCTATGTGATCGGGCTTGCCCTCATGCCGACCATGTTATTATTTGCTCTCATTGTCGGCATATTTACCCCGGTCTGGTTTATCATTCAGCGGTATATCGGGCATCTGGGGGCATCAGCACTGGTTATTAATTCGGTCACATTTCTCGTAGCGATCATCGGATTTTTCTTTATCGGGGTACACTCGCAAGGAGGACTGAATTATTACACCATCGGCCATCCGATAGCATATGCCCTCCTTATCCTCGCAAACATCCTCCTGTTCGGATTTTCGTACCAGCTCAGGGATAAACCATACTGGGTGTATGTGGGTGCAATTGTCGGGGTGACCGCTCTTGGCATCATTGCATTTGCACTCATCCTTCCTGACCTCTTTGGATACATGATGGCAAATGCCAACGCATTCTTTGGATCTGATGATATCCACTGGAAGACGATACAGGAAGCGAGGGCATGGAGCTTTGAGGATGCATGGAGAACCTTCCAGTACAGTCTTCTCCTCTTTGGTGCCGGAGCAGCCGTGCTCCTGTACCGGATACGAAAAGAACTCTGTCCGTCTCATGCATTCACCCTGATCTGGGCGGTTGTCATCTTTTACGCAACCTGTCAGCATATCAGATATGAGTATTATCTTGCTGTGCCGGTGGCAATACTGGGTGGTATTGCAGTCGGGTTTGCACTTGATCTCATCCCCCTCCCCTCCCCATTCAAATCGAAAATATCAGGAGGGGAAGACGATCAGTCAGGTAAGAAAAAAACCGGGAAGGGTCATGATACAGGGAAAGCAAAAACCGGTCATGTATCAGGTCCGGTAAAAACCGGATCATACATTTTCGTTGTGATTATTATTCTTCTGGCTCTTCTCTTCTCGTATCAGGCCCTGGGGCGGGATCTGATGATGGGAGCATACAACCTGAACCCGGACTGGAGAGAGGCAACAGAATGGATGAATAAGAACACCCCTGATCCAGGAGTTGATTATTTTGCCATATATGATGAGCAGAATTTCACATATCCGGACAGTGCCTACGGGGTCATGTCCTGGTGGGATTACGGACATATCATCACATTTCTTGGCAAACGGATGCCGAATGCGAACCCGTTCCAGTACGGAGTGAACGGGCCGAATGGTTCTGCCAGATTTTTCATGACACAAAATGAGAGCGAGGCAGATCAGATTCTTACCAATCTGAAGACGAAGTATGTTATCACAGACTATGAGATGGATACCGGAAAGTTCTGGGCCATGTCCACCTGGGATAACCCGGATGTTGGTGTCTCCCCCTACCAGCGGACATTTATCTTCCCCAATCCTGATAATCCAAAGTCAGGAATGAACTACCCGCTCCTTACCAATGAATATTATCAGACGATGATTTCACGTCTCCATAACTTTGATGGTTCATACACTGAGCCCGGAAATGTGTACTTCCTGCGGTACATGAAACCATCAGCAAGCGGTCTTTCTGCACCGGTTGTTGTTGACGGAGCACAAACTAATTACACAGCCGGGAAAGCACTCCTAAACTCATTTAATGCTCAGGAAAACCCACAGTATGATGTCATCCTGGCCAATTTCGGCTATACCGATCCCGTCGAACCGGTCCCGGCACTGAATCATTTCCGGCTCATCTATGAGTCCAGTACCAGAACCACCCCTGCTGACATGCATGATCTGCGATATGTCAAGATTTTTGAGCATGTGAAGGGTGCACAGATTCCCGGTGACGGTATACTGGAGGTCCCTATAAAAACAAATGCTGGACGTGAGTTCATCTACCGGACACAAAGTGTGAATGGTACCTTTACGGTGCCGTATCCGACCGAGACGAGCACCGGTGCAGTTACTGTGCTGGGCAAATACCGGAATACAAAGACCGGGGCAGAATATGCAGTCACCGAGGAGCAGGTTGTGAATGGACAGAGGGTATAAATCAGGTGCAGGAGAAAAAAGGGAGATATGAATCAGGAGATAATACTGGAGGCCGGTGCGTATGTCCGATATCCCCGTACCGGGACATCCGGAACCATTACCCGACTGGTTGATACGCATGGGAAACGGTTTGCTGAACTTGATTCGACCGGTCTGTTGTACCGTCTCGATCAGCTCATTCCGGCAGAATCAATCAGGAAAAGTGAACATGAGATAGACCGGGATGAACAACTTGCACGAATCGAGCGCGAACGGCGTCAGATCGAAAAGGAAGCGATGGAAGAGCCGCCATCACTGGATGGTGCCTGTTCAGGCGCAGGATAACGAAGGATACTGAACGGGACTAGCCGGAGCAGATCAGCATCACCCATGCTTTCTGTTCCAGGTCTCTTCGGTTATGGCTATAAGTAGGATCCGATGGAAATACGTAAGGAGGTTGAATAGCTGGTGCCAGAAGAACTGATTCCAAATACCAATATCGGTGTGGTCGGTCATGTCGATCATGGAAAGACCACGCTGGTAAATACCCTCACCGGCGTCTGGACTGACAGACATAGTGAGGAGATGAAACGAGGTATATCCATACGACTGGGATATGCCGATGCAGTATTTTACCGGTGCAGAAAATGCCGGGGTCCTGAAGGGCTGACCACAACCCCGGTATGCACCCGGTGTAACAGTGAGACTGAACCGGTTCGTGCAGTCTCTTTTGTTGATGCTCCCGGGCACGAGACCCTTATGGCGACCATGCTCTCAGGTTCTGCCCTCATGGACGGGGCGATGCTGGTGATATCAGCAGCAGACCGGTGTCCGCAGCCACAGACAAAAGAGCACCTCATGGCCCTCGAACTGGTAGGGATAAAGAAAATTGTCATCGTCCAGAACAAGATTGATGTGGTATCCCATAAAGAGGCTCTCAGAAATTATGAGGAGATTAAGGCTTTTGTTAAGGGAACCATCGCCGAGAATGCACCCATTATACCGGTATCAGCACAAAAAAATATCAATATCTGGGCACTTATTCAGGCTCTGGACGAGGTAATTCCTGAACCATCACGCCATCCTGAAGCAGATCCGGTTATGCTCATCGCCCGTTCATTTGATGTAAACCGTCCGGGATGCAGCTGGAAAGATGTGAAAGGAGGAGTGGTCGGAGGATCCCTGATCAGGGGACTTATTGAGGACGGAGCCGAGATTGAGATCAGGCCAGGTATCCAGAATCAGGTTGAGAATAAGACAAAATGGGAGCCGATAATCACCAAGGTGACGGAGATTCACAAGGGGCAAAAGAAGGTCCATGTGGCAACTCCCGGCAGTCTTCTTGCCATCGGAACAAAACTTGATCCGGCCATCACAAAAAGCGATATGCTTGCCGGTCAGGTCCTTGGCCATGTCGGCAAACTGCCACCGGTCTGGGAGAAGATGTGGTTCTCGGTCAAACTCATGGATCGGGTCGTCGGTTCAAACAGTGAGGTCTCCATCGAACCACTCAAACAGCGGGAACCGCTTATGCTCTCCGTTGGAACTGCAGTCACGGTCGGCTTAGTCAGCAATACCCGGAAAGATGCAGCGGAGGTTGTCCTCAAACGACCGGTCTGTGCAAGTATTGGTTCTCCCATTGCTATCAGCAGACAGGTCGGGGGGAGATGGCGACTGATCGGGATGGGGACACTGATCGAGTGACCGTCATTATCGATACCAATGCCTTTCTTATGGCATCGCAGTTTAAGATTGACCTTCTTGATGAACTCAAGTGGATGCTTGGCTCTGTCAGGATGGTTGTTCCTGATATTGTCATGAGAGAACTCGAGGGGCTGACACAGGGAAAAGGGAGGCATGCTGCTGCAGCCCGTCTTGGTCTTCTGTTTGCACAGAGATGTGAGATCATCGGAACATCAGGGAATGGTAGTGCGGATGATCAGATCCTTATGACTGCCCGGGATATGCAATGTGGTGTCGTTACCAATGACCGGAGGCTTCGCGACCAGGTGCTTCGCGAAGGGCTCTGGGTTGTCAGCCTTGCAGGAAAACAGAAATTGGAATTAATTCGGAGATAAGTGGATGTATTACCGGTTGGAACTGAGTGACAAGGTGCGGGTTCCCCCTCACCGGCTGGGGGAGGATCTCACGACAGTCATTCTGGATGTGCTCCAGGAGCAGCTGGAAGGAAGTATTGATAAGGAAATCGGGATTTTTATCGCCGTTACCAGAGTTCTCCGGATTGGAGAGGGGGAGATGGTTCCCGGGGATGGTGCGGTCTATTATGATGTCGATTTTGAAGGACTTGCTCTCCGCCTCTCACTGCAGGAGATAATTGAAGGAATTGTCGTAGAAACAACCAGTTTTGGGGCATTTGTCAGTCTCGGGCCGATTGATGCAATGCTTCATGTGAGTCAGATCTCTGATGAATACATCAGTTATGATGAGAAGAACTCGCAGCTGGTCTGTCAGGATTCAGGGCGTCATCTTGGTGTCGGATCGCTTGTCCGTGCACGGGTCGTTACCCTGAGCCTGAATGAGCGTGAGCCGCGTGAGAGTAAGATAGGTCTTACCATGAGGCAGGCAGGTCTTGGAAACCTTGTCTGGCTTGAAGAAGAGATGAAGAACGAACAGAAGGAGAAGAATGCGGTCTGATTTGCATGGCTGGCGGAAAGAAGAAACAACATATGGTCTGTCGTGACTGTCACCGTGTCGTTGAAGGGACGTCCTGTTCTATCTGCGGAACCTCCAATCTCACCGCAGACTGGACCGGATACCTGGTCATCATCGATCCAGAGCATAGTGAAGTTGCTCGCCGTATGAATATCACCCTCCCTGGAAGATATGCCCTTAAGGTCCGTTGATGCGAATTCTTCCTGCCCGGCATCGCCAGTTGTTTAAAGAACCATTTGGCACACTTTTTCACTCTTTTGAGGACGTTCTCATTCAATTACCCGGTAAACGGGTTTTTAGTGTCGGGGATGTCGTCACCTCAAATTTGCTCAAAGCAGGATGGCCTCCGGATGTCGCGATTGTTGACGGCCATACCATGCGACAGCCATACCCTGGAGTGACGATACCGGAGTACCATCAGCTGCTCGTAAAAAACCCTGCCGGAGGACTGACTGAAGACCTGATTCAGGCCACTATGATTGCAGCGAAAAGACCGGGAACAATCATACAGGTCGAGGGAGAAGAGGATCTTGCCGTCGTCCCGCTGGCAATGCACGCGCCGCTTGATACCATTATCCTCTATGGCCAGCCTGGCGAAGGAGTCGTTCTGCTTTCAATAACTCCGTCAATAAAGAAACGGGCTCAGGAATTATTCACCTGTTTTGAGGAGGCCGAACCTTCATCTGCGCGCGAGGTATTTAACATCTGACAGATAACCTAGTAGGGATCTCTATGGAGATTACGATTACTTCACAAACAGAAAATGTTCTGTTAAACCGAAAAGAGATCGGGTTTACCATTACATTTGCCGGAGCAACACCATCACGCAAAATGGTGCACGCAAAACTTGCGGCGATGCTCAACACACCAAAAGATCAGCTCATTATCGGAACCCTTCGAAACCGGTTCGGAATGACACAGATCTCCGGTGATGCCCGGGTATATGCTTCTGCTGAGTATCTGAAAAAGATTGAACCTGAATACCTTTTGAAGCGTGGAATGGCAGGAGAAGAAGAAGGAAACGCAGATGCTCAGGATGCACCGTCCGGTGACGCTGCGGAGGCATCATAACGGGGATTGAAATATGGCAGCAAAAAAAGCGAAAAAATCCGAGAAGGCAGCAATAAAGCGCTCAGCCTATTTCAAAGTTGAAGGAAAGAGTGCAGTCCCTCAGCGCAGATACTGCCCCCGGTGTGGTCCGGGCGTTTTCATGGGTGAACACAAAGATCGGGTCACCTGTGGAAAGTGTGGATATACTGAGTTCAAGAAGTAACCCTGATGAAGACTGGACCGGTACTGGGGATCGAGGGGACCGCCTGGAACCTCAGTGCTGCTCTTTTTGATGATGACCTGATAAAACTGGTCTCAAAACCCTATAAACCTGTACAAGGTGGGATTCATCCGCGTGAAGCAGCCCAGCATCATGCATCGGTTATTACCAGTGTTATGGAAGAGGTGCTGAAGGGAAATCCAAGCCCCGTTGCTGTGGCATTTTCGCAAGGTCCCGGCCTTGGACCATGTCTTCGGATTGTCGGAACCGCTGCACGGGCTCTTGCACTGTCCTTTGGTGTGCCGCTCATTGGGGTCAACCATTGTGTGGCGCATGTCGAGATTGGAAGATTTGCATCAGGGTTTGATGACCCGGTTGTGCTCTATGCAAGCGGAGCGAATACCCAGGTGCTGGGCTATCTTCAGGGGAGATACCGGATATTTGGAGAAACCCTTGATATCGGGATCGGCAATGCCATCGACAAATTTGCCCGAAGTCAGGGACTTCCTCACCCAGGAGGACCTGAGGTTGAACGGATTGCAAAAGATGGGGAGTACATTCCATTACCCTACACGGTAAAAGGGATGGATCTCGCCTTCTCAGGGCTTGTAAGTGCTGCAAAGGAAGCAGCTGCTCCACTTGAGGATGTGTGCTACAGCTTTCAGGAGACTGCATTTGCAATGTGTACCGAGGTCACTGAGCGCGCATTATCCCAGACCGGGAAGGATGAACTGATCCTGGTGGGGGGTGTCGGGATGAATAAGCGCCTGCAGGATATGCTCGCATGCATGTGTCAGGATCGCGATGCAGCCTTCTCAGTCCCGATTCCCCAGTACCTTGGGGATAATGGTGCCATGATCGCATACACCGGAAGAGTCATGCTTGAAGCTGGTTCGGTGCTGCCGGTTGAAGCGTCAAGAGTCAACCCATCATACCGGGCAGATCAGGTCGATGTTACCTGGAGGAAGGAACCGGTGACTTCGGTTATGCATCCTGAATCATACGGGGCGCGGGGAGCTGAGGCCATTATCAGGTTTGAAAACAGACGTGCATTCAAGATTCGGGTATCAAAACGGTACCGGCATCCTGAACTTGACCGGAGATTGATTGCCGAGCGAACCAGGGCTGAAGCACGACTGATAGCCGAGGCACGAAAAGCAGGGGTCAGAACACCGGTCATCAGCGAAATTACAACCGATACCATCGTCATGGATCAGGTAAACGGGGTCAAACTCAAAGAATGCCTCTCTCCTGAACTTCTTGAGGAGGCAGGCAGGATGGTTGGAAACCTTCATGCTGCACAGATTGTTCATGGGGATCTGACAACATGCAATTTCCTCGTGCAGGATGGAAAAATGTGGTTGATCGATTTTGGCCTGTCTGGTACTTCTGCTGAGATTGAGCACCGGGGGGTTGATATTCATGTCCTCTTCCAGGTTCTTGAAAGTACATCCAAAGATGCCGATACCCTCAAAGAGGCGTTTATCAGGGGATACCGTGAGAAGATTGCGGTTGCAGATGAGGTTTTGGAACGGGAACATGAGATTGAACTTCGGGGACGATACCTGTGAAAATCACATTTGTTACCAGCAATGAGCACAAGGCACGGGAAGCCGCCGGTATTCTGGCAGGACTTGCTGAAATAGAACATGTTTCTATGGAAATTCCTGAACTGAGATATGAGTCGGTTGCAGAAATCGCGGCTGGAAAAGCCGCATATGCGTATTCAGTCCTGCACCGTCCGGTAATCACCGATGATACCGGCCTTTTTATCCAGGCACTCAATGGATTTCCAGGCACCTGTGCTGCCTATGTTCAGAAAACAATCGGAAACAGTGGAATACTGGCACTCCTTGCAGGGTTTGCAAACCGATCAGCATCCTTTGAAACCGGCATAGCATACCATGACGGGAAGTACCAAAAGACGTTCACCGGTTCAATCAAGGGAACGATTGTAATCCCAAGGGGATGCGGCGGATTTGGATATGACCCTATATTTGAAGTGGATGGAAAAACCCTCGCCGAAATGACCAGTGAGGAGAAGAACCGGATCTCTCACCGGGCCATCGGACTGCATGCATTGCGGAGATGGCTTGCTGATGAGAGGTGTTGACATAACCCTTATGTGAGGATACAACCCTCTATATAAGACAGATATTTACGGAGATATCATATGGCACGGTTTCCTGAGGCAGAAGCAAGACTTCTCAATGTAAAAATTTGCATGCACTGCAATGCCCGTAACCCGGTCAGAGCAGTCAGCTGTAGAAAGTGCGGGTATGTACACCTGCGTCCAAAGAACAAGGATCGGAAAGCCTGATCATTCAGGCTGAATAAAACGTTACTTTTTTCCCTTTTGCGCTGTACTCTCCTTTAAAGGTCTCAATATTACGCTTATATCCGATTCTGTCGGTTATACCAATCCTTCGCAGTTCTTCTCTGACACGCATCACGTCCGCCTCATCTTCCCAGTCTGCAGTATAGACGTAGATGACTTTGCGTTCATCCCGTGCATCAGGGTCAGGTTTTGCTGTTGAGACCTTGGCTGATATTCCCAGTTTTCCCTCCCAGGTGAGATCACGGATCTGACGCCATATGTCATCCACCTGATCCGGCGGGAGAAATACGAGCCATTTTCCTGCTTTTTCAATATCCGCAGCCCGCCCGTCGACATGTGGAGAGTCCTGTTCAATCCACCTGGCCTGAAATGTTTTGCTTGGGATGACACCTTCCCCTTCGCGGATCATCCGGTATATCTCCTCTGGTGTTTGAAACTGACTGATCAGATATTCAAATACTATCGGATACACATTTGAAAATTCGGTGAAAATTTCATGAAAGAGATCCTCAAACGGTTCACCGCTCTCGACAATGTGGGATAGTGATTTTTTACGCATATGCAGCTGGCTTCTGAAAAAGAACTCAAAAATGGCATATGCGCTCTCCGAGAGTTCACCGGTATCAGCTGCGTTCATACTCAGGAATAATGCCTGACTGGAAAAAATAGATATTGGTTTTATAAGAAAAGAGTACTGTTTGGAAATATCATCCGAAGACCACGCCATGCCTCTTCAGCGACTTTCTCATCAGCATCCGCCTGTGCTTTCAGTGAATCCCGCACATCCTTGTTATGTGTAGCAAGGCCGCTTTTTTTGCCAAGTTCTTCATATGCCTCACTGCTCGAAACCAGGTAAAAGAACAGCCTGGTGACATTGAGTGCGACAGGGTATAATTCAGGACTTACTTTCATTGCAGTTGCAGTGTAATATGCGGACTGGATATCCATCCGTTCAGAACTATTCAGTTTTCGGTCAGTAAGACCATTTATTACCGGCGTTACCAGATTTATAAATTTTTCATCATCATAGGGTTCGGAAACATTCACCGCAGGCGTCATGGTCATCAGAGTCGGTGAAATTTCTGCAGAGCAAAACCCGCATGAAACAAGTACTGAAAAAAGCAGAAGAATCATCTTCCATTGTGTTCGCATCATGGCTCCCTCACATGAATGTCTGTGTTCTGCATGAGATATACTATCCCCATCAGGTATTCCCAGATGAATGAAGAAAGAGAGAGGACTTTGATATGAAAACAGGGGTCGCCAGAAGTACGATTATGGCAGAGATACTAAATGCAGAACTAATACCCATCTGATCCATACATACCCCACAGACAAGCGGTGAGAGAATCATTCCGATACTCATAAACATGTTTATGGTCCCCATAGCTGCGCCCTGCCCGACTTCCCTGCCAGTTATCGTAACCAGGGCATACATGGCAGGAACTGATATCCCGCCTCCGATACCCATAAGGAGGGCAAAGAGGAGATACGCCCAAAGACCATGAAAGCCTGGAACCAGAATGAGGGCAATGGCGAGGATCATTGACCCTCCGGCAATGAGGAGGTATTTGTCGAACCTATCTGCAAGGGATCCGCATATCTTTTGCAGAAAAGCTGAAGATAATACAGAGACCGAGATGACAAGACCAGTCTCTCCGACAGACAAATTCCCTATATGAGCAGCAATGACCGGTAGAAAAACCATAAAGGTTCCGTTCGCAAATGCATTCATCAGCTGATATAAGATGGGAATCCGAAGCCCCGGGTGAATAAGCAGATGAAAAACCGGAGTCTGTTCTCTGCGTCTACCCGGGTACCAGGGCAGATAAAGAAGGCAGGTAAGGAGTGCTAACCCGGTCAGTAGAGCCATACATACAAATGCCATGTCCATGCCGGCAAGATCAGTGATGATCCCCCCAAGGAACGGCCCAAGTCCCATACCAAGAAAGAGCGAACTGGTAAACGTTCCCAGATATCTGCCTTCCATTCCAGGCGGGGCGATATCCCCGATATACGCCATTGCAATAGGAAATACCATAGCTGACGCAATGCCCTGAAGAAACCGGACTCCTGATAACGCAAGAACTGACCCTGCCGGTATATACAGGAGTGAGAATACCGTGTACAGGAACAGACCAGTCGTCATGATCTGCCGTCTACCACAGACATCAGAGTATCTGCCAAAGAATGGCATTGCGAGTGCCCGTGATACCGCAAATGAGGAGAATATGATCCCGATCCCAAAACCTGAGGCACCCAGGGTCTCTGCAAACCGGGGGAGAAGGGGGATGACAATACCAATTCCGAGCATCGTTGAAAAAACAGCCACATATAGGGAAATAAACAGGAACCGGCGGTCTGCATCGGTGATCTGAACAGTATTACACGGGTGCATAGAATACTATTGCGTTTCCTTTCTTATGAGCACGCCTTTGTAACCTACAGACATGAGATCCCTTATCATCTTGTCGCACTGAGTACCCTGATAGAAGCAGGTCAGCATGACAGGCACAGATATTTGTCAGGGATACGGGAAGCGGTTCCTTGGAATACTGCTGGATCTTGACAATACACTGTATGACTTTGGATATGCAAAGGAAGAAGCATGCAGACAGGTTGTATCGGCTGTCGGAGTTGGAACCGCAGAAGATCTGGTACGGGCGTTCTTATTCTCTCCGTTTGGTGTTGAAAGTCCAAAAGCAATTCAGTCATACTTAAAAGAGCAGGGAATAACCGATCCAGCTATCTTCATGCACGCAGTACAGGTGTATACAAAAGCAAAAACCGAGGCAATCCGGGCATACCCTGGTGTCTATGAGACACTGCTGAAGATCCACGCCGCAGGCCTGAAGATAGGTGCCATAACCAATGCGAGCGAGGCTCATGCGTCTGAACGACTCAGGTATATCGAAACTGCTGGTTTTTTTGAATGTCTGGTAACCCCGGATAACACCGGGATGAAAAAACCAGATCCTGCAATGTTTTTGTATGCTGCATCACTCCTCAAAATTCAGCCCCATCAGATTTGTGTAATCGGTGACAACCTGGTCAATGATATCAGACCAGCAAAAGAAGCAGGGATGTGCACCATTCATGCAGAATATGGAAACCGGCTGCCTCCGGAATATGCGGAAGGAATTGTTGCTGATTTTACCATCTCATCCTTCTCAGATATTCTTCAGATACTCGGACTTTAAGCAATCAGGACGAAGTCTTTTCGACGACCGATTCCACGACCCGTTTCCAGTTTGTCATATCCTTTATTGTCTGAATATACCCGATCACTTTCCCTGAGGTATCGACAATTGGTGAGGCTTTTGCCCAGACATAGGTTCCTTTTCCGTCATGAAATGACGGAACAAATGCCTCAGTGTAAAAACTGTTGCCAACCCGT
>NZ_DAONKG010000040.1:0-14755 GCF_035406105.1 Methanospirillum sp. | reverse complement strand
GATGCATTTCGTAAATTATTAGTGTCTGGGTATTATAGATACCTTCTATGGGTATGCGTGATGAATTATATGCCAAATGGATTGAGGCGATGAAAGGAGTAAAATTTCCGGTTTCTTCGGTAGATGAAGTGTATGCAGGATTACCAAAAGGAGCTCAGAGTAATATTTCTGTTGGCGGAATTGTGGTCTGCAATACCGGGGATCTCTTCAGCCGCTTTATCAAACCCACGGATTTTCCGATTGAGTCTGCACACGCCCTTGCGACGATGATCCTGGATCGCGCCGGTTTATAAAGAGCCATCCCGAACTCCTTTCATCTCACCTGTGCAATACATACGGGAATGGATTTGCTGCTCTATACCGGCTATATTGGTGGGATATGTACAACAGTGGCCTTTCTTCCGCAGGTCATAAAGACTTGGAGAAGCAGATCTGCGCATGACCTCTCATGGGGCCTGTTATTCCTGCTTCTGGTCGGGGTATTCCTCTGGATGATATATGGAATCGTCAGTGCTGATATTCCGGTGATGCTCGCAAACATGATAACCGGGCTCTTGATTATCTCAATAGTCGGCATGAAATGGTGGTTTGATCACCGGTTTACCCCATCGGGATAATACCAGATACCAATCGGAACATGACCGGGACAGAGCCCCATTACGGTTCATCAGGCATGATGTGGACTGAAGGAACTTTAAATGAGAGATACACCCGGTCACCTGGCCTGAGATCAAGTTCCCGAACCGATTGCCAGGTCACTTGTGCCGAGAGGATCAGGTCTCCTGATTTCACACTGACACGGCTGATGATACCAATGGGCATGATCTTTTCAATCGTACCGGCGATGACATTTCTGGCACTCGAAAACCGGTCAGGTCCGGTATGAATGGTAATCTCCTCAGGCCTGATAGCGATTTTTACCTTTGTTCCAACAGGGAACGTCCCGATTGCATGAATCAGAGACCCGTGCGTCAGGATAACAGACAATCCCTCCTCATTCCTGATGATAGTTCCTGGTATAATATTTCCAATCCCGATAAATTTTGCCACATCAACCGAGCAGGGACGGGTGAATATGGTAAAAATTGTTCCTGACTGAACGAACCGTCCGTTCATCATGACGGCAACCCGATCCGCAAGACGTTGCCCCTGTATCATATCATGGGTCGAAAGGATTACGGTTGTATTGTACACTCTATTGTAATATCGAATCAGGTCCTCAATGACCTCAGTTGATACCGGGTCAAGATTTGCCGTCGGTTCATCAAGGATGAGCACATCAGGTCCGGTCACCATCACCCGGGCAAGTGATACCCTTTGTTTCTCACCGCCCGAAAGCGTTGTGGCGTTTCGATGTTCATATCCGGAGAGTCCGATCTCATGGAGTTTTTGCAGGACTTTTTTTCTGATCTCTTCTTTTGGTAATCCCCGATACCGGAGCCCAATTGCTATGTTATGAAACACCGAATCCTTGAATACGACCGGGTTTTGAAAGACCATGCCAATACGTCTCCGGTTTGGATCAGACGCCGGCAGACCGGTAACGGAAATCCCGTCAAGGAGCACCTCCCCTGACGTTGGTCTTTCCAACAGACCAAGGATACGAAGCAGTGTTGTCTTTCCCTGACCGGACGGGCCGATTATTGTAAATATCTCTCCCTTTTGGATCGTTTCAGAAACACCGGTTACAACCAGATTCCCGTCAAATGCTTTCGTGATATTGTGTATCTCAATCATCCGGTTCCTACCTGTTCTGCAAAAAACTCATGAAAAGATTGATAATAAGCGCAATTGCCAGGAGAATTATGCCAAGAGCAAGAGACAGGGAGAAATTTCCCATCGAGGTCTGCAGGGAGATAGCCGTCGTCAGCACCCTGGTATGCCCTTTGATGTTTCCACCGATCATGACAGCCGTTCCGACTTCTGATATGGCACGGGAGAACCCTACAATAATCGCAGCCATGATAGCAAACCGTGCCTCACGAAGATGAGTTTTTAAAAACTGCAGGTGTGACGCCCCAAGGGATCGAATGGTATCGCTAATACCGGGATCAATTCCCTGGAGTGCTGCAATGGTAAGCCCGGTCATAATCGGAATAATAAGAATTGTCTGACCAAATACCATCCCGTATGGAGTAAAGAGCCATTTTAACTCCCCAAGAGGCCCGGATCGTGAGAGAATCATATAGCACAGGAGGCCAACGATAACGGTTGGGAGTGCATACAGGGTTTGAATTATCGAGATTAATAGTCTTTTTCCGTAAAAATTCCTGAATGTAATGACAGCCCCCAGGGGTATTGCAAAGATGGCACTGATACCTACCGAAGAGGAGGTAATCTGAAGCGTTCTGATGGTAATATTCAGCACTTCAGGATCTGCGGTCAATATGAGACGAATAGCAGTCTCACAACCGGCAAGCAGATCATTCATACCAGTATTTGTCGTACAGAGTAAAAAAGTGTGAATTTTTTTAGGCCACCTTGTCGGAGGTCTCTTCCACGGTCACTCCCATGACGTCTGCACTACCCCGGCCGGGGTTAAAGTATGGTACACCGTTCTTTTCGACTCCATAGGTCGAGAGGATATCCTGGACTTCATCACTGATCATGAAATTGATCCACCGTTTTGCGATGTCGGTGTTCACATCCGGACATTTCTCCTCATTGACACGCATGACGGCATAGACATTTAAAAAGTTCTCATCATTCCCGACCAATGGAACCAGTGAAAGGTTGCTCTCATAGGTTGCCCAGGATGCTGAGTCAGTCAGGGTATATCCCTGAAGTTCCTGTGTCATGGTAAGCGTCTGTCCCATTCCTGCACCGGCTTCACGGTACCATGCTGATGCGTTGACTTCTGCATAGTCATATCCTGCCTTTTTCCACAGGAGTTTCTCACGTGAATGGGTTCCGGAATTATCTCCCCGTGATACAAACACAACACGCGGATCCGTCGCTGCTGCCTGCTTTATTGCCTTAAATGCCGCAGTTCCGTTCAGTCCGGTCACATGTGCCGGGTCTTGTTCTGGTCCGACAAGAAGAAAATAGTTGTACCCGAAGACACGGCGGTCTTTGCCATATCCCTCATCGATAAATTTGTCTTCTGCAGCACGATCATGCACCATTACAATGTCTGCGTCACAGTTCTTTGCAATCTCAAGAGCCTGCCCGGTTCCGACCGCAACATGTTCCACCGTAACACCGGTCTGCTCTTTAAATTTCTCTTCGAGAAGATCCAAAAGGTTCGTTGCATCAAGACTGGTGGTAGTTGCAATGAGAAGACGGTCTGCATTATGTTCTCCGAGCGATTCAACCTTTTCTGCCAAGGCCCCCCCAACGAGAAGTATTGTTCCAAGTACCAAAACAATGATACACATTCGAAATGAGCCATTCATCCATTCAAATGTTATTTTCCATATATATAAAATTATTTAATTTGTGATATGAGTTAAACACTTATTAATCACCTCCCCTCTGGACACGGGATACGAATCCTGTCGCTGTCATGTAAGGAATTAAGCGGTTTTATTATGGGTTCTAAAGACGATATCTGGTATGGACGCAAAGACTTCGAACATCATCACCATGATCGCCGGTGTTATCTTCATCGGGCTGGGTATAAACAATATCATACAGGGAACACAGTGGTGGAATTACATCACCTTTTGTATCGGTATAATTATTGTTGCTCTTGGTGCATACGGATATAAGACTGGAAAACGGTTTTAATTTTTGTCATATACTCTTTCCCGTTCGTATCATCCCTCACGGGCATCCATCTCCAGAGCGGAATACCTTGCACTACCACCTTCAGATCCCCTTCTCTCCGTTGCGATATCCTGTATGGTGTTGTTTGGTTCGCAATAGATGATTCAGCACCTGAATGGAAGTGACGTCGATAGTGCACCCATATCATGATGCAGTATCAGATTCTCATTGATATGATTCTTCGAACCCCCATCGAACAGAAAAGAACACCCCATCTGAATGTCGCTTATCCGGAATGGAAAGCCCGTCTCATATCCTCTGTACATGATAGATCGAATGATTCATTGGTCATTTTTTTCATGAAAATGCCATTTTTCCTGCCCGTTTGCAATATCTTTCTTCCAGATCGGGACATACTCCTTGATCTGTTCAAGAATCCATGAGCAGGCTGAAAACGCCTCCTGACGGTGAGAAGCTCCAACCACAATAACCAGTATGGTATCAGTCAGCTGCATCCGTCCGACACGATGAACGATATCAACCGTATTGAGGTGATACTCACGAGTCGCCTGCAAAGCGATCCGGTGTAAATCTGATACCGCCACCTCTTCGCAGACCTCAAGGTCGAGTGCCTCAATCCCGTCATCCCTGACCGTTCCGATAAAGGTGACAATACCTCCGGTCTCTGGAATCTTCGCTGCCTCAATAAACCGGGCAGGATCGATCGGATCTCTGGTAATTGCTATCATCATCCTCCTGAAACCGGCGGGAAGAGTATGATCAGATCTCCATCAGCAAGGGGCACGGCCTCTGCTTCCATTGGAGAGATCCGTTCATCCCGGTACATGATCATAACATAACTCCTGATATTGCATGCATTATCAATGAGAAGGTCTGCATCAGGCCCGTTCCCGGCAAGAGCCCGGATCGCATCCCTGATGGTTGCCCCTTCCTCAAGGGATATCTCCCGTTCCTCCCCAAATGCATCCCGAAATCGTGCATAACAGCGAATGGTAATCTTCATGACATACCTCCCTTCAGTCTACAGACCGGGCAGTTCTTTCGTCTCCCAAATTTCACATACTCACCCCGTCCGGACAGTCCGTCCCAGAGAAACAGCCTGCCGGTCATCATCGTCCCCTTTCCGGTCAGATACTTGATCGCCTCCATCGCCTGCATCGATCCGATAACCCCTGCAGTGGCCCCGATAACCGGGACCTTTTCAGATAGCGGGGCAGAAGGAATAAGGCAGGAGAGACAGGGCGAATGGCCGGGGATGATGCTGGTCAGTTGTCCGGAAAAACCCTCAATTGCCCCGTGAATAAAGGGAATATCCGCATTCCACGCTGCCTCATGAAGAATAAACCTGCTCTCATAATTATCAAGGGCATCAATGACCACATCCGCATCCCTCACCAGTTCCCCGGCACTCTGCTCGTCTATCCGTCTGGGATAGGAGATAACGGATAACTCCGGTGCCAACCCGTGAAGGGTGGTCTGTGCAGAATACACCTTTTGCAGACCGACTGAAGATGCTGCATGAAGAAACTGGCGATTCAGGTTTGACTCCGAAATCCGGTCATCATCAACAATAATCAGCTCTCCGGTACCGGCAAGTGCAAGGTACGTTGCCGCAGGTGATCCAAGACCTCCTGCACCGGCGATAAGAACGGTGGCCTCCTCAAGATTTTTCTGCCCCTCCGCCCCTATAAGAGGAATCTGCCGCTCAAACCGCCTGGATGGATTGAATGTCTTCTCTGCTATCATGAGCAAAACCGATCTCTGATAAAGGTAAGTGCCGCGATGGCATCCTCCCGCTTTTGATCGATACGATGCTGCACAATCCAATTGAGTATCGCCTGGGTTCGTTCAGGGTCAAAATTACACGATTTTACAATTCGTGACCACGAACGGTCAGGGTACCACAGGGATCGTCCGGTATTTATGATCAGGTCTGCTTCATCTTTCGTAAAAAACCCTGTCTCAATCCCATGACGGAGAGTAACCCTGATATTGACGAGTGCCTCTGATAAGGCCATATGGGTGACCGGATCACACATAAGAGCCACCTCATCATCAGATTCTACCTCTCCATCCCGGTACATCCTGAATACCTCACCAATGCCGATCATCCCAAAGGGTTCCAGTTCCGCAGCCCGCAATGCCCCCATACTTGAGGCACCAACAACAACAATCCCGTTTTTTATCACTTCAAGTACCTCCCGGTGACCGACTGCCGCATCCTCAAAGAAGACACCGTCGATGATCCCGACAACCCGGGGATGTACCCTGATGACGTCGGGGAGATCAACCCGTCTGACCGGGGGCCGGTACTGTGCAGACAGGATTTTTACGGCATCAGGAACCGGCAGGCTTGGTCCCAGGAATATAATGACGTCGTGCACGGCGGCATCGCTCTCCGATTCGTTCGGGGTCCATGGCATAATGTTCAAGTCCTGGCACAATCACCCTGACGACCGGCACACCGATCTCAGGTCTGGTCAGATCTGAAACAATGACCCGGTCAAGTCCTGCTGCCTTCAGACGGTCCAGAACAATATGGATGTCATCAAGGAAATCATCGGTGTGATACGAAGCCATCTCCGCATAGGATATCTCCGGTTCACGGGTAAACCACTTTTTGTTCAGTCGTTTTGCCCGGTCATAGCCGACCCGTGAGAGGAAATGGGTTGACTGGGTATCCTCACGTGCTCCGTGAATCTGGGTTGCCCTGCTTTGTGCAACCTCGGTCAGTGCCCGAAGGATCGCTATCTCACGACAGAGATGGGACCCCATCCCGATACACAGCAGCGTCGGGTCGCGGAGTTGGAGATCATCAGATACCGCCGCGACCGTGGGAACTCCGAGGTCACTCGTTATATCGCGCAGAATGACATCCACCCCGGCCCGCTCAAACTTTTCAAGCAGTTCCTTTGCAACCGGATAGGTAACATCAGTAATCACCGGCCCGGCATGGTTTGATGCTTCAACAAGGGACCAGGCATCCCGCTCTATCAGTTCACACAGGCTGTGAAAGACCGCTTCTTCATAGGTATTCCCTGATGCGATTCCGTTTGTACTGGTCCTGAATAATTTTCCCATGATCCGGGGCACCGGATGAAAGACTGCATGGGCAGGAACCCAGACCTCCTCATTTCGCATGATATCATACCCCGGATACCAGGGGATGGGCCACTCCGGTTCTGCATGGTCCGGAAGAATGAGCGATTCAGGACGGATTGCATTCTTTTCAGCCCGGATCTGATCATACGTCATCGTCGGCATGGTCCGGTCATGCACCTCCGCAGAATACCGCTCAAGCCCCTCCATGATCGCAGAAACCCGTGCGGCAATCGGCGTTGCCCCTTTTCCGTTGTACACAGTAATCGCCCCTTCGGCTGCAACTGGCCTGATACAGGAGAAGACAGGAATTCCAATCCGGTCAAGACCGGTGATATCTGCAACCCTGGTTATGCCGGCAGGGCCGGTACGCGTATGAATTGCCTGATAGGTCTCTTCAGGAGATCTGGTCCGGTGAGTCTCCTGCTGATAGAGTTTTTTGCAGGAAGAGAGTATCATGTGCTCATATAGGTATAGGACGGGATCTTAAAGAGTTCCATGGTTGCCGGATCAGGGGGCTGATTCTGATGCAGATTTAAATGGACAGATTTATACGAATGAAATCATAACACTCAAACGAGGGATCTCGATGGACACATTCACCACCTTTGTCCGGGATTTGAAGAAACTTCCGGCAGAAGAAAAGGAAAAGATCATTGAGGAAAAAAAGACAAAATGCATCTGTCCTACCTGTCCAAGTTACAACAAATGCGCAATTGTGGAGCGCGAAAAACTCTTCTGTATGATTGGTCAGAGTTTCCTGTGTATCTCTTTTGAAGAGGGATGTAAATGCAAGGAATGTCCGATTTCAAAAGAGTATGGTCTCGAATATAAGTACTACTGTACCCGCGGGGATGAAAAAGGCCAGCGCTACTTAAACTCGGTCTGGGGTTCAACCCTGGAATAACCCTTTCTCTCTCCTTGTACTCCGGTTTATTGTTCCAGCTGATGATTTTCCAGGATGGGAAATTCTGAAGATCGGAAGAGTTCTTCCAAATCCTCACCTGATCCGGTACATGCTTCGGTAATCACGGTTCTGACCTCCGTCCACATCTTCTGTGCAACCTCACCAGGCACCGGCGTCAGACCATGAGCAAGTATTGAATCATTTCTGATCATGATATACTCCTGCAGGGCTGCATACCATCGATCAGCCCCTCTCATGCCCAGGTCTTCAAGCAGGAGGTATTTATTCCGAAGGCCAATCCTGATAATACCGTCCCGGTCAGCCTTTCTGGCATACGTCGATATATCCTGTTTCCGGAGCAGTTTTTTCAGGTCGGCAAATCTGATCTTCTCCTCATTGTCATCGATCCCGTACCTGAGCAGAAGAACCTGCGAGATAAGTTCTACAACCCGGTACAGCCTGGCAAGTGCATCATCATACCGCTCCCCGTCAATTCGCCGTTTCGCGTTATGGAGGAGATCCAAAAGCATATACATATACTTTTGCTGTCGTACCCTGAGACGTTCCTTCCGGTTTAATATGGTATCATCCATCTGGTCAAGTTCAAGAAGCCGTTTGAGGAACCTGCGATTGAGCGGGATCAGAAGATCAAGGTCAGGAACATGTTCAAGATACTGGTAGGCCTTTTTATAATCCATCTTGTCCCAGTGCCAGTAGGCGTTGAACAAGGTATAGTATATATCACGTTCGGGAAGACTGGTAATCCCTTCGAGAAGTCTGAGAGAACTTCCAAAATGGTTATGATTAAAGGCATAAATGGCCCTGTGCAGCTGGAGCCGGTCGTACGCAGCATACAGGACCATCTCCCGTATCCGTTCCGTCCCCGGGATGATCATCCCGCCTGATTTCTCCCCGGTTACATGGGATACCGGATTTCTGGTCAGGAACGAAACGATTTCTGCGGCCATTATCATCTCCCTGGTTCCGGATGATGCCTCAATGACAACCTCTTCGTCATGATAGAGAAAAGCAACCCCATAGAGCAGTTCAAAACATCCGGTAAAGTCATTGGGATCGGGGATCATGCATACTGAATAGGGAGGTGGATCTCGCTGATACTGATCCAAAAGAGCCGCATGCACCGGTTCGATGACATGTTTACTCTCTTCTGAACAGAAATATATAATCTGACCTGGCCGGTATGAATAGATTGCAAAGCTGCATGATCTGACCAGCCGGGAGAGCGCATCCTCGTCACTCGTACCAATACCGGTTCCGAGTGTCATGAGAAGAAGCATAGGAGTTATTTCAGCATAATGCTGATATCTTTCTTCTGATCTGTTTCTGTTCTCCAAAGAGTTTTATCCGAGAAGTGATCCATGAAAGAGTATGAATAGCCATACCCCGATTGCATCACTCCTGATCATGGTATGCATGATCCTTGGATCATCTGCTGCAGATGTGGAGCTGAACGGCGTAATCGGTGATACCGAGTATGACCATAACGCGTCATTTGACAATGGAAACTACCAGATCTTCTGGACGATTGATAATGATATCATCTATATCGGCCTTTTGGGCAAAACCACCGGCTGGGTCGGGATCGGGCTGAAGCCATCACAGATGATGAAGGATGCAGACATCATCCTTGCAGGTGTGGCCGATGGCACGGTATACTGGGCCGATTCCTTCTCAACCGGTAATTTCGGGCCGCATCCGCCTGATACCGATCTTGGCGGGACCGATGACATCATGAATCTCTCGGCCACCGAGGCATTGGGGGTGACAACGGTTGAGTTTGCACGAAAACTGAACACCGGTGATGCCTACGATGCTGTCCTTACTGCTAAAGAAGAGGTACCATTCATCTGGGCCATGGCAACGGACGACGATCCGCAGTTCAAACATAACACCCCGAAAGGAAAGGGGACAATTACTCTGTAACCCCGCTCCTCTCTTTCTCTTTCTCCTCTTCATTCTTCATTCTTCAGGTAATCCACAAATGCTGCTATAAATGAGAAAATAAGCAGCGTCATGCCCATAAGACTCATCATCTGCCATGTTCCGGTCATCTTCGGCCCATGAGTCAGCAGATTCATCCCATAACTGATAATCCAGAACACGAGGCTGATATCCAGAAGCAGCAGGTACCAAAGCCGCGGCTTTCCGGTTACGATGTGCACAAGAATGCTGGCATTGAGTATGATCACACTCAGTACCAGTAATCCTGCTTCTGCTCCCAGTTCTTCAGACATATGGTCCTCAGGATGAGGATATCGTGTTTTGAATACTTGAAATGACCGGTCAAAAAAGATTAGAGCCCGGTTTCGGCATATGCCTTATAACAGGTGAGGACCATCATGCCAAATCCCAGAACTATTGCAAGGATCCAGATAAAAAATCCGATGAAGGGTATGAAAAACAGGGCATTTAATATGACAAACCCGACAAGGAATCCCCAGAGCGGGCTGACGTTTTTCTTTGCAAGCTGCTGGATCCATTCCCCTACGAGGGCTCCGGAGAGGATATTTGCCAGCAACAGTCCGATGAGTATCAGGAGAAATAAAAGGATTGCAAGCGGGATACCGATGATGGTTATCAGAAGGATAATACAGAGGATACAACCGATTACAAGACCTGCGATTCCGGCAACGAATGACAACAGTGTCTTTTCTGTACCGGTTTTTACAAGAGCTGCATGGAATGCAGGACAGAGTTTTACAAAGATGATTCCCAGAATTAAAAACCCGAAGAACGAGAGGATCCTGACCATTGAGATAAATGCCCCGATCATATCACCAATCTTCTTCATCTGCAACCCGGTATCCCCGGATGTTCCCTCTTCAACGGTCAGGTTTCCAAGAATGGTTGCCTGGGTGGTATAACCGGATGCACTGATCATCGCATCCTTTCTGATCACCGTATTCTTTGAAAGGACAACGGTTCCACCTGATGCAGCGATATTTTCTGCATTTCCTGACATGGTAACCGATCCACCGATTGCCATAATCTTCCCGCCGATATCACCATTGATATCGATGTTACCGCCTGCAACGAGGAGATCAGTCCCGACCGGAGCGTTTACCTGAATGGTTCCTCCGACTGCGATAAGGTTCTTCTCGACCGGTTCATTGACGATAAGGGTCCCTCCAAACCAGGTAATACTCTTTACCGGAGCATTTATGATCAAAGAGCCGCCCGATGCAATGAGATCATCATCAACCGGTTCGTTAATTACAATATTATCCCCTGATCTGGTGTCAAATGCCATGACCGGGGATGTGAAAAGCCCTGATGAGATAATGAGGGCAATCAGAATCAGGATTGTTCGTGTCATTCTCTCGTTCATGTGCATACCTCTTATTTTCACTATAAGTAGGTGAATACATAATAGTATCTGTATGGTTATTCCTTCCCGGATAGACCGGCACTCATGTACATGGAGAAGTATTCAGCAAACCAGTCTGCCTTGTCAAGTGCCGTGATCTCGGGAAGACTGGCCCACCGGTATTCGCTGTGCTCAGGACTTATGGAAAGCCCGCCGGAGAGGATAGTGCCGATCATGACCAGATTCACGACCCGGTATTCCTCAGTCTCCTGCATGGCGGTTCCTGCAGCGGTGTGAATCGCAACGGTAAACCCTGTTTCCTCACGAATCTCGCGTTTTAATGCCTCATCAAATGCTTCACCAGCATCAATCTTTCCTCCAGGCAGTTCCCACTTTGATGGATTTGTCTTTGATTGCGCATTTCGTTTCAGCACCAGGATGTGACCATGCTGATCAAACAGGATAAGCCTCATACAAAGAGCAAATGGCTTGAGCGTCATATATGAAGGTCTACCTTGATCTTCAAAAGAGTTCGGAAGGGAAGATCGGGCTATCAGAAAAAACGAAAGAATCTGCAAAAAGAGAGAGATCTCTTTATATCCCACTCATGCTGATGTATCCGGACCAGGAGAGCGACTCATGCGATTCGCACACGGTTGCACAGGAGGCTCTCGCAGAACGTGTGTCAGATCAAGTCCGGATAGTTCCAAAGGAGGATTATTATTTTTTCTTCAGCCAGGACCCGAGCATTCCTCTGACAATCTCCTTTCCTATCTGTGTCCCGATATTGGTTGCAGTCCTGACGGCAATGGTGCCCACGACATCCCCGACATCCTTTTGTGCTCGTCGTCTGGTCGGCGTCGATGGTGATCTCGGTATGGACACAGGTGTTGTGCGGGCCGGGGCTGTCTTTTGTACCTCAACCTCTTTGTGCCGGTTTTGTAACTCTTCGGCTGCAGAATGCCGGTTTATCATCTGTTCATATCTTCCAACCAGGGGGGAGGATCGTATCTCTGCCTGGATTTCTCCTGCCTGCAGGGGGAGAAGACTGCTCTTTGGCGGGTAGATAAAGGCACGGTCTACCGGAGTTGGAACGCCGCCGTGATCAAGCACTGATACGAGTGCTTCTCCAATCCCCAGTTCTCCAATTACCTTTTCCGCGTCTATCTTTGGATTCTGCCTGAATGATTTTGCGGCGGTCTTTACCGCTCTCATCTCCCGTGGTGTTGTCGCCCGGAGAGCATGCTGCATACGGTTTCCAAGTTGTCCCAGCACATCTTCCGGAATATCACCCGGATTCTGGGTTATAAAGTATACCCCGACACCTTTGGATCTGATAAGACGGACGATCTGGACAATCTTCTCTTCCAGTGCTTTTGGTGTATCGGAAAAGAGCAGGTGCGCCTCATCAAAGAAGAGGAGGAACTTCGGCTTTTCCAGGTCACCTACTTCAGGCAGCATCTCATATAACTCGGATAACAGCCAGAGGAGGAAGGTGGAATAGATTTTTGGGGCTTTCATCAGGGCAGCTGCAGAGAGGAGACTTATGACCCCTTTTCCATTCTGAACCTGCATAATATCCTCAATAAGAAGCGAAGGCTCACCAAAGAACACGTCTCCGCCCTGCTCTTCGAGCGTTAACACAGCCCGCTGGATGGCACCAAGTGATGCAGGGGTCATGTTACCGTATTTGCCCTTTATCTCCGCAGTATTCTCAAGCGCATAGGTGATAAGAGCAATCAGGTCTGCAATATCAATGAGAAGCAGCCGGTTATCATCCGCATACCGGAACAGCATGGACAGAATACCGGCCTGTGTGTCATTGAGTCCGAGGATTCGTGACAGCAGAAGCGGCCCCATCTCTGATATGGTGGTCCGGACAGGATGCCCCTCTTTCCCGTAGAGATCCCAGAACCTGACCGGATATCCTTCATACGGGAGTTGAGAAAGACCGAGGAGTGCAGCACGTTCTTCTATCTTTTTATTCCCGCCTCCCGGTCTGCACAGTCCTGACAGGTCTCCTTTTATGTCAGGCACAAACACCGGGACCCCCATGGAACTGAACTGTTCGATCAGGACCCTGAGTGTCACGGTCTTTCCAGTACCGGTTGATCCGGCTATCAGACCATGACGGTTTGCCATGGATGGTTCGATACAGATGTCAGTCTCACCTTTTGCTATGGGAGATAGAACAGAAGCTGCCATATGAGAGTAATTAGTGGTTTGAACCTGATATGTGTTTATCTGAATGAGAAGATCACAGGGGCACCTCCCAACCGGCTATCCCCTGGCATTTTGTCTGGTTTCAGGAGGATGATATCCGGGTCTCCTCTGTCATATGCCCTGATGAGATACCAGTCTTCAGGGCAGATTGTGATCCTTTTTAGGAGATTGTAATCATTCGTTCCCTCTTTATTCTATACGTGATGACACAACAGAGTTGTCAGGCAATGCGCACGTTTGATATCTGACCACCTGGATGGCAGAGCAGGATCGGTATTGTAAACCGATCAGTATCGAAGTCCCTTAATTATCCTCTGTTCCCGGAATCTGGTCTTTCCTGAATGCATGGCAGAAGTGAATTGCACCAGCGGGTGGCATATGTGCCTTCCAGAACTGATTGGCAAATTCTTAACATATTCCGGGTTGTATTAGAAAATACCCCTGTATTACAGGATTCCATAGCCGAATATCCCCGTGATCTCCAATACCGAAAAGGACATTCCGATGGAATTGTGTCTGGTATATATTGATCCCGGATAATACGGGGGAGAGTCAGGATTTCGTCAGTAGGAGGGAATAGATATGGGAATTGATATTGTGACTGTTTCGGCCCCCATTCAGTCCACATTAAACCCGGCAGTTGAATGCTGCCTGCGGGAGGCAAGTAACTGCATGATGGCAGGTGATTATACCGAATCACTCAGGCTATACGACAAAGTGATTGATGCTGAACCCCATAATTCAAATGCATTTCTGAATAAAGGGAATGTACTCGATATCCTTGGGAATTATTCAGATGCCCTGAAATGCTATAACGCTGCAATCGAGTGTGATCCCTATAATGCCGAAGCATGGTATAACCGTGGTGTCACCAAAAAAAAGACCGGTGAAGTCGAAGAAGGGCTTTTGGATATCAGGAAGGGAATCTCACTCTCCATAGGTGAGATTTAATATCCAGTAATTTTTATTTTCGGTTTTTGTTATCAGATCCTTCTCCCTGGTCGCAGATGTGAATGTTTTTTTCATCGAGGTTTGCGTATAGCAAGACATATGATTCTGCTCTATCACATATAAAGGGAGAGAGAATACGAATGGTGATTGAGATTCGGTATGTATATGATCAGAACGGGAATAGAACTGATGTTATTATCCCAATATCTGTCTGGGGTGAAGATATTGAGGAGATGATTCGGGGTAAAATCAAGAAAAAAAAAGAGTTTGATCCGGCAGATTATATTGGGATTATTCATTATTCCGGAACACCAGAGGATCTTGATCAGGAGATACGACATATGAGAGAGGAATGGGACAGAATATGAGATATCTCATCGATTCCAATATTCTCATATACTTTATCACCGGGTCTGCACCTGATAATGTGCTTAGAACCATTCGAAACATACTGGTCTCTTCATTTTATATATCAATAATCAGCAGGATTGAGGTGCTCGGATGGAATAAACATACCG
>NZ_DAONKG010000039.1:0-15181 GCF_035406105.1 Methanospirillum sp. | reverse complement strand
ATAATGCTGCGAGATTGTTTTGTACGTTTCGCCCGATGTCCAGACCGCAAAATATTCCCGGTTCAATATGGAGAAAGCCCAGACGGACACCTCTTCGCATCATAAGCCATGCAGCAACCGGAGAATCAATACCCGCCGAGATGAGGGCAACTGCTTTTCCCTGTGTGCCATAGGGAAGGCCACCCGGACCCGGAACCCGGGTATCATATACCAGCCCTCCCTCCTTTCTGGCTTCAATAAAGATCTCATACTGAGGTGCTGTCAAATCCACCTCTAGATCCGGAATAGCATTAATAATCCGCGAACCTGCCTCAGCGGCAAGCTCCTGGCTGGTAAAACCCTCTACACCCTCCCGACGCGCCCGTACCGCAAACCTGGTATGAGGAGTAAGATGAGGACGGGCAACTTTCACGGCAGTTGTACAGAGATCATCCATACTGTTCCCACAGCAGGTTACCGGAGCAATATCAACGATTCCAAAGATTCTGGAGAGCAAAGAGACAAGATCCACCGATGAGTCTGCATTGACCAGTATTCTGCTCCGGGTGATTGTGATCGTCCCGTCCGCATTCATTCCATTCAGTCCGGCGCGGATATTATCCCGGAGCCGGTTTAAAAACTCCCTGCGCACCGGTTCACTCTTTAAAAATATTTCTCCGAACCGGACCATAACCACTTTGCGGGCATCCTGCTCCATCTGGTCAGTACTTTCTTTTCCGTCCTGAAATGGCTGTTGACTGGAAAGTCTGATCGCGAGTACATATCCTGGAGCCGACAAACTCTTATGCCCGGTAAATCACAGGTGTATGTAATGGCTCCACGCAAAAAGAAAGACTCAGCATCAGCACAGGAAGAAGCCCCCATGAAGCTCTTCTATATCTTTTACAGTCAGGAGCGGTGGGATAACTGGATCAACTCCCTGCGTGAGGCTGATTTTGAAGGTGGCGACGATGACGATATGCCTGAAGGATACCAGATGCTCAATGGATTTAACCAGGATATCTGTATCGAAGTTTTGAAGATTATCAAACTCTACCAGAATAACAGGTTCTCAAAGGATGAGGCATTAAGCAAACTCATCGAGGTAGAGGAGATCATCATGGAACAGGAGGTTGATGAGGATATGATTGAACTCATCGCCCCAATGCATTTCCAGTTGCTGGTCCTGTTCGCTGCTGCAAAAAAATATCTGGAAGGAGGATATTCCGAGGATATCAAGGCACTCGTAAAGAAAGGCCGGGGTATTAACGAAGAGAATACCGAGGAACTCCTTGAAGTGGCAGCAGAGATTGGTGCAAACGTCATCGATGGAAAATCCTGTTGTGGCAGATACATTAAGGATTCTGAGGATATGGGAGTCTTTGATGAATGGCTTATTCAAATTGAGACGATGAATGAAGCCATGGGAACACTGAAAAACTTTGACGAGGAAGCCGGTGAAGTAACATAAATCAATTAAACCATTCCCAAACGTTCATTTTAGTTTCTTTTCAATTTTTGCGCCTTATGAGAAATATTTCATAGTATAAGACTGAATGCACAGGTCCTCAACCCAAAAAAGAATATGATAAGACATACATCCAGATCTTCCTATCAAAAATGACATACATGTAAACTGATTCATATTTCAAAGATATCCAGCCTGACAATTCCGATGATACAGACCGGTGAATGGTGATATATTTTCAAAGATGGAATAGTACTGACAGAAGATTCCTATCTAAAAAAAACATATCCCCCTTTGTTCACCCCGTTTCCTGGAGAATGTATGATTGCATCACGAGCACGACTTCGATACAACCGACAAATTGCCAAACTTATTGGTTTTCGACTCCCTGAAGGAGCATTTCATGGTGCAACCCTTGAAGCTCTTTTATCTGTTCCCTATGACTCGTTTGACCGTTCAACACGTGAACAGATCGTCACATTTATCAAAACTTTTCTCTCATGTAAATGCCAGGACAATCCATTTTGTGGTTGCCCTGAACGAAAATTTGTCAGAGAGATAATTGAGCTTCGGGAATCGGGACTGGACCATATACAAATAAGCCAGTATCTCAGGGATGAGTTTGGTATTGAGATCTATGCCGCAGATATCCTCAGCTATCTTGAAGAATCTGTCCATCTCCTTGAAGCCATTCAGGATATTGCAAACCAGTTTCATGTTCCCCGGATGCAGGAACTGGTTGAACTGCATATTCATGCAATTGAGAAAGGAACTCCTGTGGAAATTGAATAAAAAAAAGCCGGTTTTCCCGGCGGTCAAACAAGAAATTACTCTACACGAATTGTCAGAGAATAGGCTGTTTCATTCCCCACCGTCTCTCCCCACGGCTGTTTATAAATACCATCGAAGGTCTGGTTCCCGACTGTAATAGCCTTAATATACCACTCATGAATTCCTCCAACACCAACCATGCCCAAAGGCGCAGCATCCTGAACATATGTGTCATTTAAAAGTGCAAGACCTTCAGAAAGCGTTACATTCCATGAGAAGCCGGTCGTCGGGTTTTCCGGAAGCTGAATCAGCGCAACCTGATTGAGTGTCATATTCAGTTCAGTAGTATTCATATCGGCGGTAACATTGAATGCCGGCATGGCTGAAACCTCACCTGATTCAGGGACTCCCTGACTTTCTGCGATACAACACGGAACGAGCAGTACTGCTAAAACCAGTACGAAAAGGAATGGTTTGATCCGATCCATGGGATCATATTGTCATCTCATCAGAATAAGATGGTGGGAGAGAACTGAATCAAAGCGTAATAAAACTGAAACGAAAAAAAAGAATTGCCGGTTATACCGACAATGAATGAAATTTACTCTACGAGAATGTTAAGAGTGTACTCGCTGCCAGTCTCTTCTGAATCTGCCTTCTTTTCTACACCAGAGAAGGTCTGTGCTCCAGCTGCAACAGCTTCAACGAACCACTGGTGGAAAGCGCCTGCGGTGCCCTCAATTGCATCGAT
The DNA here is from genome assembly GCF_035406105.1 of Methanospirillum sp. Lineage (GTDB taxonomy): Archaea > Halobacteriota > Methanomicrobia > Methanomicrobiales > Methanospirillaceae > Methanospirillum. The sequence continues at coordinate 12,212 of NZ_DAONKG010000039.1, read as the reverse complement.
ATGAGTCTCGTTTACCATGCTGAGACCTTCAGATACGGTCACATTCCACTCAAAGTCAGGAGTCTCCGGAAGCTCAATCTTCACAATCTGACCAACAGTCATATTGAGTTCAGTTGTGTTCACATCAGCAGTGACATTAAATGCCTGCATTTCTTCAGCAATCTCTTCGGTTACTGCTTCTGCCGGAACTTCGGCAGTTACTTCCTCAACAACTGCTGCTTCCGGAGCGACCTGAGTTGCTTCTGGTGCTATCTGTTCTTCTGCAATACACCCCGGTACCAGCAGGAGTGCTGAAACCAGTAAGAGAAGGAACGTTACAATCCGATCCATGCCTTTTACATTCAACTCACTAAGGTAATAAGCTAATGGTATTATCCTGCAATATTCTGAGCTTTTCGATGTAAGTATTCCAGAAACCAATTTTGCTTAAAGCATTTGTGGAGTACGACTTTGCGCGCTTGTCATTTTGAAAAATTATTCGATAATCAGGGGACAAATCCCCATCCCTTATAGAATGTATAGCTAAATGTCCCATCCTTACGGGTAGAACAAGAGAGTTCCCGGATACCTTCATCAAAGTCATCGGCTGACATCAGACCTGCCGCAACAGCCTGTTCCCTGACTCCTTGGATCATAGCAATGAAGGTCTTCTCAGTAAACCCAGATACCAGATCAGGCCTGCCTGCATCTGCATAGACCAGCCGCGGTGATACTGTAACGTCAGAGAGCCCTGATGATGTAAGAAGCGGGTAGAGTTTCCTTCCAATGCAGGCATCACCGCCGGCACGTTTCTGAAGAATCACCTGGCATTCGATTACCATCAGAGCCTTTTCAGTCTCCGGATGAAAACAGACCGAGCCATGATCCCCTTCAATGGCAGTGACCGTACCTCCCGGCCGTACAAGATTCTTTACCCGTTGGACAGCTTCGTTTGGATTTTTCAGATGTTCAAGAACAAAACAAAAGATGGCATGATCAAACAGACCAAGGGGGAGGTCACCGGTGAGGATATCAGCAAGATACAACCGTACATTACAAAGCCCTGCTTCATCAATCCTTTTTTTGGCAGCCGCAAGTGATTCACGGGAGATGTCTATTGAGATAAATTCACATGAGGGATTTTGCTTTGCTAATATGCAGGTTTGTGCACCAGTCCCGCATCCTGCTTCAAGTATCCTGCTTTTCGGAGGAAAGAACGAGTCATGATGGATTATATGAGTAAGGGTCCCTGCCTGGTCAGAGAGTCGCTCTGCTTCTCTGGCTGAATACCCATGGACGTAGAAGTGCGTCATGTGTACTCGTACCTATCAGTTCCATCCTTGAGATGGTTTCTGCTGATATGAAATAAAAATAATATTATATGGCCTTTTGCATAATGAGACAATTTCCTTTATCAGTCTGCTGATATCTGACTTCATCCATGAGTGAACGGATCAGATGAACACCAAGCCCGCCAATCCGCCGTTCATCAATTCCTGTGTCAATATCAGCCGGAGGAATAGTAAGCGGGTTAAAATACGGTGCCTCATCACAGATTGTGAGAACAACCAGCCCATCGGCAACGAGACAGTGTACTGCAATCATCCCGGGTGTATCCTTATATCCATGGGTGATGATATTTACCACTGCTTCTTCTGCTGCAAGCTGCATCGCATTCTCAACTTCAAAGGAGAGGTTTTCTTTCTCTGCAATTGCAGAAAGAAATTGTGCAAGCTGTGGAACTGCAGTGATCGTATCTTCAAGATCAATCTGATATGCTGCCATCCATATGCCGGAAAATGTATAACTACGGATTAAGTTTCTCTAATGCCTGTTCAACTGAGGCAGATATCGGAAAGAGCCGATCAAATCCAGTCATTTTAAATACTTCTCCCGGACCTGGCTGAAGATCAGCAAGGGCAATAATACCACCTTTCGTCTTGACGCGCTTTAATGCAGCAAGGATAACCCGAAGTCCGGAACTGCTGATATACTGTAAATCCTTCATATTCAGGATGAGAGTTGAGACACCAGAATCAATCTTCTTTCCTAATTCTTCTTCAATCAATGATGAGGTTGCAGCATCAATCCTCCCGGAAATATCCAGAATCGTAATTCCAGAACTCTGTCGTTCCTGTATTATGAGTTGGTCTTCCATTATCCCCTCGACTCCGCAAATTAAAAAAAAATGTTCCGTCCTATAAGTGTCCTCTGCAAGGAATTTATGATTTTTGAAACCGAGATCTGGTGATGAAAATGGGACAGGCTGTTTTGGTACCTCAGCAATGGCAGGATATACCAGGTACAATAAATGCCAGAATATATCCCTATATCCGAAAACCAGACATCCTCAGTTCAAATGTTTATATTCTTCAAATTAAGGATTATTTTGTCCTGATTGATACCGGAGCTTCTCAGGAAGTGATGGATACAGTATGTAATATCCTCTCAGCAACAATACAGAGCAGAGAGAGACCGTTTCTCATCATCTTCGGGCATGCGCATTATGATCATATCTATCAGGGACTGGTAGACCGGCGGTTTGAAACCTATGGAAGACCAGTCTTTATCTGTCATGCATCAGGCACAGACCTCTTACGAACAGGTGATACACGATATACCCAGGCAGATCTGGTAGACCTTCCTATCCCTCCATTTATCGTTGATATGTCACTTTTTCAGGTCGCTATAAATGGTTCAGATCACCTTGAACGTATATTGCCGGGATTTATGAAAAAGTCAAATAAATATACATTTTTCGATACTATAGAACTCGTTTCTGAGGAACTATGGTTTCCTGACGGGCAGTCACTTACATTCTGGGCAATGCCCGGGCACTCGTATGACAGTATTGCCATTCAAATTGGAGGTCTTTTACATGTTGGTGATATCCCTTTTGCATTAAATCCAGGTGTCGCAGGGATTTATGGATGGGATCGTGAAGAATTTGCCAGAACACTTCAAAGACTTTCCTGGATCCTTGATCATTATGAGATAGGGATTGTCTGTTCAGGGCATGGCAATGCGTTTTCCGGTAATGATTTTCGGCCAGTCCTCCAAAAACTCATTCATTCCGTTACGAACCTGTCAGATATCGCTCTTTTCGACAAAGGGCGGGTAGATCTGGCCATCAGACATGCCATGGACCTCATGGATGAAGTGCAGAGACTTTTTCCGATAATTGCCGGGAGAATTATGCTCCTGCGGTATCATCTCGAAGAACTTGAGGAGTATGAAACCGCACAGGAACTGGAACGCATCCTTCCTGCTCAAGATATTGAAAAAACTCTGGATGAGTTTAATGCCATGTACAGACATTATCAGGAGGGGAATCTACCGGAACTTCAGGTTATCCTGAAGGCATTGCAGACGTTTCAAAAGATCAGGTCATTTCTTTCTGGTCATGACCTTGATCATCTCGTCGATCCCTCTTTTGTTCGTCGTACAAACCGACTCTTTTCTGACCTTTTATCGACTATTCAGGGAGTAATTCCAACTGCAACACGTATGCCCGTCAACCTTGTTGAGATACTTTACGATATCACCCGAAAACAGAACGCTTCTGTGAGTGATGATGACCTGCTGCACTTCGCTGATGATATGGATTTTTTTCAAAGAGCCCTCCTCAGCAGACTGACTGAGTTTCAGAATCGAAGAGAGATACAATGCATAATCGAGGCCCCGGAATATGAATGCATAATCTATGCGGATTCTGAACGGATAACAGATAGTCTGAATGCACTTCTTGATTATTATTCCATATACAATGCACATCAGGTCAGAATAAGGATCCATATGACCGGTGATTCAGTTCAGATATCCCTCATACCCGAAGGAAAAGACTGGAATCCAAAGCTTCCTCTCTCGCGGGCACTCATGAGAACGATTCAATATGCCGGAGGGATGATTACAAAAATGCCGCATAAAGGAGATGATGGGATTGTCATTGCATTTCAAAAGGCATGAAAATGACAATACCACCTCATGATGCCCTGATAAGGATAAGGGTAATATCATCTGATTGGGGTGCATCTTTCGTAAAATCTTTTATGGATGCAATGATTGCTTCAATTAATTGCGAGAGCTCACGATCCCGGTTTTGTTTCAAAACTGTGATGAAGCGCTCCATCCCATATTCTTCGCCGTCCTTATTCATCGCCTCGGTCACCCCGTCTGTATACAGAGTAACAAGATCTCCCTTTTTCAGATCAACGGTGTTTGAATCCAGATCAATCTCATCAATAATGCCAAGGGCTATTCCTTCCGCTCTCAACAGGGTAATATCACTATCCTGACCGGTTAGCATGAGGGGAGGGTTATGACCGGCGTTCACGTAGGTAATTTTCCTTTTGAGATTGTCAATAACCAGGTAAAAGAGCGTTACAAACATGCTGGCTTTTGAATCCCGGCAGATCAGGGAGTTCGCTTCTTTTATTGCACTCGCAGGATCACTCCTCCAGGTTGCACTGACTCTGATGAGTGTTCTGGAGAGCGCCATAAACAATGCCGCGGGCACTCCTTTTCCGCTCACGTCTGCGATGACAAGCCCCCACTCATCATCTCCAACCGGGATAAAATCATAAAAATCTCCTCCGACCTCAAGGGCAGGGCTTGCATAAACGGCAAGCTCCATTCCCGGGATGTCAGGAACGCTATCCGGAAGGAAACTCTGCTGAATGCCCTGGGCTATCTCAAGTTCTCTTGTAAAACGTTCTTTTTCTGCAGTGGTTCTCCGAAGCTCGACAATATAATTGCGAAGATCATACATCATCCGGTTAAAAGCGCCGGCCAGTTCTTCAAACTCATCACCGGATTGGATCTCAACCGGGGTCTGAAGATCTCCATTCCCGATTCGTCTGGCTCCTTCACTCAGAATCATCAACGGGTTTGTGATGAATTTTGAAAAGAATAACGCGATCCCAACGACAGTAATAAAGAGCAGAATGAAACTTGCGATAAGGATTGTCTGTAAAAAAGACATCTGTTTGGTAATGTGGGAATGGGTCTCTTCACTTGCATTCCGGATGATTGAACCGGTAATATGAGCAGGGCCGGTTACCTGTTCAACCGGCATGACAAGACCGATACTCCATCCAACACTTTTCACCGGTGCAAATGCTATATATTTGTCTCCTTCTGCAAATCTGCACCTGCTGACACCGGATAGACCCATAGTCATCTCCTGTGCGATCTTTTTTAGATCCTCATTGGAACTCAAAAGAAGATTGTCAGTCTCAAAGGAATCATCCCACCGCTTCTCACCGGCGCTCAGGCCCGGACGTGAGATGATATCACCCCGCTGATTTATAAGGAACGCATACCCGTCTTCTCCCAGCTGGGTTGTGATAATCCGGTAATTGATCGTTTCTATGGTAATATCTGAACCAATCACCCACGATACATTCATACCAGGATTATGAATTGCCTTTGAGCACGTTATTGCAAGGCCGTTTCCAAGAGCGTCTACGTATGGATCGGTCCATGTGAATTGCGTACTATTGAGCGCATTCCGATACCAGTCCCTGGCCCTTGGTTCAAAATTCGGATCAATACGGGGGGTCCAGGGAAAGATGTAGGTCACTCCTGATGAGGAGGTCACATAGAGAGCGGTGAGCCGGTTGTCGGCGTGGAAGAGGGTATTGAACACCGGTTGGAATGAATTCAGTGCATATATCTCATCACGAACATCTTCTGGTAAGCGATTGGGGGAGAGATGAATAACACCGGTTTCACCAGGTTTTGTGGGTCGTGTATCACGGCTGTACCATTCCACAGGAGTATTATTCTTCCTGATAATCTCCTTACCATAATCATTTATCACCTTCATCTCTGATATGATCTGTTCAAAGACCATGTTCGTGATCTCTGCCTGATCGGTCGCAAGCCGGAGGAGATAGATCTCTGCATCCTCTTCAAGAGCAGTTGTACTCTCCCCAATAGCACGCTCACCAAAGGCAAGACTTGATTCTGTAGCGTAATTACCAAGATTATTTATGACAATCCAGGATATTCCTCCGATAATAAGAAAGATTAGGCTGGTAAGGAGGACCATTATCAGCAATAATTTAACCGTGACTCCAAATCTCATGCAAATCCTGCAGGCTTTCCCTGCTCATTATTCATCACAGTTACCATAATCTTCCGCTGCACGCTTTCCTGATTCCAAGAGGTTGCCCGTGGCCGTAAATTACCAATAAAAGTCTGTGTTCCGGGAGAGGTGGCCCGCACCATCCATTCCCGCATACCAGTAACTTCAACCGGCATATCAATGGGGAATGGAATATACCGGTCTCCGGTGACATACAACCCCTCAGTGACAGAAACCCTCCAGTACCTTCCATCTTCCGGCGTCCAGGGGTAAGAAACCAGCATCGTCTCCCCAACAGACATGCTAACCTGTGTGGTATTCATATCGGCATAGACATCAGGAGGTGCACTGAAAGCCTCAGGATAAACTGTAAATCCAGTATCAGGACGTACACAGCCAGAGACGCACAGAAGCATCATAACGAAGAGGGAGAGGAGGAGAAGATAATCCTTCCTTCGCTGACCTGGCCTGCGCTTTGAAGTAATCATCAGTGTCATGAAAATATGTCATACGTGGATAAGTACCGTTTGTCATGCTTTGCCATTCTCGTGCGACAGACCTATCTTCTCCATCCTCCTATCATTGGTATATGACTCCCAGCCAGATACCTGACGTAATTGTTCAGGCCCGGCCGCTCACGTCCGAAGGGTCCGCTATTTTGATTGGGTTTCCGGGAAGCGGTCTTGTAGGAAGTATAGCCCTCGCATATATGGTCGATAAGCTTGGATTTGAATCGATCGGGACGATGACCAGTAAATATTTTCCTCCGATGGCAATGATGTCAGAGGGAGTCATTGCTGTCCCGGTGAGGATCTATGAAAAGGACAAATTTGTTGCAATTCTTGCAGATATCCCCATTCACCCACAGATATGCTATGAAGTTTCAAATGCCATTCTGGACTGGGTAGCACCCTTCAAAGTATCAGAAGTGGTAACATTGGCGGGCATCATTACAAATGAACCAGAAAAACGTGTTTTCTCGGTTGCAACGGAAAAAGCACTCCTGGACAGACTTGGTGATTCCGCAATACGGCTTCCGATTGGAAGTATTTCAGGTATTGCAAGCAGTATTCTTACTGAGTGCAAAATTCGGGGGATCCCGGGTATCGGCCTTTTGGGAGAGACCATCAATGCACCGGATCCACGAGCTGCAGCCAAGACCGTTGAAGTCCTGAACATGCTCTATGATCTGCAGATAGAAACCTCCGGGCTTATCGAACAGGCTGAGGAGATTGAAGCGCAGATGCACCGGCTTGCAGAAGATGTTCAGACGGCAGAGGAACAACCGGTCAGGAAAGAACCGCAACTTCCGATGTACGGGTGATATCCATGGAATGTATTGCACTTACCGGGATTTTTCCCCAGGTCATCGAAGAGCTCAAAAAAGGAATTCCACGAACGGTTGAACTTACGAGTGCACATAATGTTATTTCACTGACGCAGGTCACACCAGGCTCACTAATATTTCTGACACCCGTTGATTGCGAAGATCTGGCGGTTGGAGATACAGGAATTCTTGTTGAAGTCATCTCTGTTGCAATTACCATGAAGCACACCGTTGAATCAGGACTTGGATACCATCTCATGGAGCGCGAGAAACTCGCTGCGCGGGTAAAGGTAAAATTTATTTCCAAAACGACAATCCGGGCAAATGTATCCAGATGCTCCATCACCGAACCCAGGATTGTTGATGTTGTCAGGCCGGTGGCCTTTCATGCGGGATGAAAAACTCACCCATCTCTGATTTTAACGCTACTATTATCAGGTACAGATGGAAACAAAATAAGGCACATCTTTGGGCCTGTGGCTTAGCCAGGATATAGCGTCGGGCTTCTAACCCGAATGTCGGGGGTTCGAATCCCTCCAGGTCCGTCTGTTTTTTTAAAAAAAAGATTAATATGCCATGTATCTGCTGATATGGATGACCTTATCATAGAAATGATACCGAGTACCATCAATAAAGGTAACATCTGCAGAGATACGGTCCATACAGTTATTCGTCGCGGGGAAGATGACTTCATCACCGATGCTGTTTCCAAGGTTCTTTGTCTCTTTCGAACCATCAGGGCCAATTCTATGAACCTGTAACGTCTTTATCATGTTCTGGCCAAATCCACCCCTGAACTGAACCTCGATTTTGCTGATATCAGCATTTGCCTGGATGATGACTGATTTATTTGCAGGGATATCCTGCACAGGATCAGGTTTTAACGAGGGGGAACGGGCAACTGCTTCACATGGATCAACAAACGGTGCATAATCAGCAGGACAAATACCCCTTATATACTGCATCTTTTCATTCAGGATAACATAACTCTGTCCGTTTGAAAAATATGCAGTTCCGACAACCTGATCACCGCATCCCGATCCTTTAAGGATGACAAAATCTCCCACCACATTACCAAGAATTCCTGCATCTTTGGAACCATCAGGATGGATAACCTCGACCTGGATCTCCTTCAGGAGCCGTTGTCCATGACCTCCTCTGAAAATTGCCGTTGTATACATCCCTTCCTGATTCAGTTGAACAGAAACCGTCAGATTGTTGGGTGGCTGAACGGTTGTTACGGGTACTGGAAATTCTCCTGTATCACATGCAACAGGTGAAACCCCGGTTACCATGCAGATCAGAAGGATGCCACAGAGGATCCATATCCATGTTCTCATATGAAGAACCATATGAGTGAATCCTACCGCCACCTATTTCAAGATTATGAAATAAAAAAGAGATGATCCGGTTATTCAATGATGATATTCTGAATATCGTGCTCTCTCAATGCCAGCATCTTGGTCCGGTTCAGGTTTTTTCCTGCCTTCCCGATTGCCCGGCCACGATCTTCATCCCGGATGACAACATGAGCGATCTGTTCGCCATGATAATCTGAAAACTGTACCTCTTTCACCTGGGCCGGATGGAAGCAATTCCGAATGAACTGGGCAGGATCCTCGGAATACTCCACAGCCTCTATCCTTTTCCCGAAAGATTCTGATGCTTTTCTAATATTGACGCCTTTTTTCCCAATCGCGTATCCCATATCACCGGGATTTACAATGAAAATGAGACGATCATCTTCACTATCATCAATGACATCGCGACTACCTGCCCCAGTTATCTTTTCAAACCGTGCAATGAGTGCGATTGTCTCTTCATTCAGGACTACTCCCATGCAGCCTCGTTACCGGGAAAGGGTAAGGATGTCAGAGTCGCCTGACTCTTCGATTGCAAGTGCGCTCACGATGAAGGGCTTTCCACAGGCACGGCCAAGCTGGACACCTGATCCTTCATAGGTATATGTCTTTACTCCATCCTTACCGGCAAGATAGCTGGAAAATTCTGCAGGGCAGTTCGCTGCTACTACAACCAGCTTTGCAGTTCCCTTCTCAATGCTGTCTTTTGTTTCATTCTGACCGAGGATAACCTTCCCCGTCTTAATTGCACGCCTGAGCGATGTATTGAAATCCATATCAGATACCCCTATACTTTCTGCTTTACTACTAATTTAACATCCCCTGTTCCGAGCTGAATTGGCTGACCTACAATCACGTTTTCGGTCACCCCACAGAGAATATCAGACTCGTGGGCAACTGCCGCATCGAGGAGATGGTTCACGGTCACTTCGAATGCTGCACGGGAGAGAACAGACTCTTTCTCACCGGCAATACCGTGACGTCCGATCTGCTTTACCTCACCTTCCATGCACATCATATCGGCAACCAACATGATATGGCGCACATCAACCATGATACCCTGTTCAGAGAGGGTGGCAAGTGCCTCGTTAATGATGGCATTTCTGGCAGCTTCAATACCAAGCACCTGTGAGATCTCGTTAATGTTATTGGTCCTGGTCCGTGTCGTATCAACACCCCGGATGGCAAACACATCCTTCAGATTTGAACCTTCGGTGTACAGGATATACTCACCTGCTTCTTTCCTGACGACCACACGCTCAATATCATCGATACCCTGAACTATCACATTCCGGACATGCTCTTTGAGCTGGAAGAGGTTCTGATAACTCCCCCGATCCTTGGGTATAAAGACAAGCAGGCCTTCAGACTCATTGGTCTCAAACTCAAAATCACGATAGTGTCTTCGCTCCTTGATCTTTTTTGGTGCTGTCTCAAGGATCTCCCGGACCGTTATCTTCCGTTTCTCACAGACAGCCTTGTTGACATGAACCACGATCTGCATATTTGCCATGTCGGTGGTAATATCTCCAAATTCCTGGAGAGGAGCTGCCTCAATCTGCCAGGATACCTGTCTTGCCTTGTCACGGTCGGTTGAGTATCCTTCACGAAGATAGATCGTCATGGTCGGGGTGGATGGTTCCTTACGTGCATCCATGATCTCAATCAGACGGGGAAGACCTAAGGTAACGGTAATTTCAGCCACACCGGCATAGTGGAAGGTACGCATCGTCATCTGGGTACCCGGCTCACCAATCGACTGGGCTGCAACCACACCGACCGCCTCACAGGGTTCAATCCTCGTATGTTTATACTCTTTAACCATCTGGGCGAGGATTTTGGAATACTGCTCATCGGTCACAATCCGTGACGGATCCGTAAGGCCATCTTTTTCTCTTGATATAATGATTCTGGCAAGGGTAGTGTTGGTCCGGTGGGGAAGCCCGATGGCAATCAGTTCAAAGAACCGTTTTGACATCCGCTCCATCACATGAGGATGCTCGGTCAGTTCATTAAGTGACGGGAGATGATCACGCAGTAATGCCCTGAATTTATCCTGCTCAAACCGGTTCAGACCCTCGAATGCTGCAGCATCCACCCAGTCAGGAATCTTGATCTCCTCTTGGGGAACAGCCTTTCTGACGGTAAAGACCTCCTGCTCCGTGTCAGATGGAAGCGGAAATGTCCGCATGACCCAGTCTTCAAAGTCGCCTTTTTTAAGAAGATCCGTCAGAAAGATCGTGTACTGCTTCTGGGTCAGTCTGAAGTTCGGGTTCTCCTCACGCTTGATATCTTTGATACGATCTTTCAGAATCTTCTCAATCCGCTCAGGAATAGAGCTGATCTTCTCGATAGTCATCTGGATATCAGAGAAATACTCCCTGACCTCCATGGATTTCTTATCAAGGGTGGTCAAACGTGGTCGTGATGCAGGCTTAATAATGGTCTGAGGGAGAATGATCTCGTCTTCTTCTGATCTTACGAGAGGGGAGAAACTGTCGGTAAGCCAGTCATAGAACTTCTCCGCATGAATGAGATCCTCCATCTTGGCGATGAACATCTGATCATCGATGGTGTCTTCAGCCTCCTCATCCTCCTCCTTCATCCGATACTCGACCATCTCGATGAGCACTTCCCGGATATGTTCAGGGATATCATCCGGAAATCTCTTTTTAACCTTGTGTTCATCAAAATACCGGAGTACTGCTGCGGCTGCCTCCGAAGGGATGTTCAGTTCTTCCATCAAATCTCCTCCTTGAGGATGTTGCTCACAATCCCTTCAACATCCACCGGTTCACCAAATGAACTCTTCATCGGATCGGTGGAGTCCTCTCCATATTCGAACTGGATAATCCGTCCTCCGGTGGTTCTGACGGTCATATCATAAGCAACTTTGAGATCCTGCAGTGCGTTGATCATCCGCCGCTGGAGATAACCGGACTGGGATGTTCTGACTGCAGTATCCACCAGACCTTCACGACCTCCAATAGCATGGAAGAAGAATTCTGTGGGGTTCAGACCAGACTTGTAACTGTTCATGACAAATCCATGAGCCATTGCCCCGCGGTCGTGTTTCTTAAAATGAGGAAGGGTCCTATCCTCATACCCTCGCATAATACGCTCACCACGAACCGCCTGCTGACCCACACAACCGGCCATCTGAGTCAGGTTCAGCATGGAACCTCTGGCCCCGGAGACTGCCATGACCACGGCTGAGTTGGACAGACCAAGATGACGGCCTGCAATCTCTCCCGTGTTATCACGAGCCTTTCCAAGCACCTGCATGATCTGCATCTCAAGGGTCTCTTCAGGGGTCCGGCCTGGCATGGGTTCAAGCTGCCCGTCCTCGAAGATCTGAATACGCCGCTCAACATCCTGTGCAGCCCGTTCAAGAACCTCACGAATCTGACCATAATCACTCTTTGAGAGATCTTCATCATCTATAGCAAAAGTAAAC
>NZ_DAONKG010000038.1:0-15208 GCF_035406105.1 Methanospirillum sp. | reverse complement strand
AGGATCAGATGCTGGAAAAACAAGACATGATGATTGATAAACAGGATCAGATGCTTGGAAAACAGGATGACCTGATCTCCCTTCAGCATGAAACCGTCGATGAGATCAAAGGCCTTCGAAAAGACTCCAAATCATATCTTGAGAAAGAATTTTCAGAAATTCATAAGAGACTTCATTCAATAGAAAACGCCTTGAATGACGCAGGAATAAAAATCCAATAAGCTCCAGAAATCATCTCAAAAAACCTCACCTCCTCATCTGACATAAAACAATATTCCGGGTTTCAGGATCAAAAACCATCCCAACGTTCATAACCGGCCTGCCATGACCCGGCACTTCTCTGTATACCTTTTCTTCTGAATCTGGGCAAAGACACTCTTTTCTTTCTTGTCACCAAAGCATTGAATTTAAATAAAAAATCCAGATAGAGGTCATGGATAGTCAATATGTGATCTCACGTGGCATTCCCTTCCCCTCTCCGGATTAAAACAATAATTTTAATAGGAAACAAACATACACTAACCCATTTATGCCCGTTTCAGTCCTGTATGTAGATGATGAACTTCCGCACCTGATGCTGGCCCGGGAGTATCTCAGTGCTTCAGGAAAAGTCTCATTAACCTGCGTCTCTTCAGGAAAAGAGGCCATAGAAGCATTACGGACCGGGAAGTTCGATGTTATTGTTTCCGACTATCTCATGCAGGACATGGACGGGATACAGCTCCTTAAATATGTACGGGCAAATTATGAGGGCACCCCGTTTATCCTATTCACCGGTAAAGGAAAGGAAGATATCGTCATATCTGCCCTGAATAATGGCGCAGACTATTACATAAGAAAGGGGAGTGATCCGGTCGTCCAGTTTAGTGAGCTGGAGCAGCGGATTCTCCAGGCATATGAAGGGCATCACGTAAAACAGGAACTTGCCGCACGGGAACAACTCTATCACTCGGTCCTGACCGTCCAGACCGAACTCTTTGTTGACATCCTGCCTGACATGACAATCATCAGGGCGAATGATTCGTACGGTGCCCTGTATGGTATCCCGGCGACCGATCTTATCGGCAAAAAATTCTTTCATGATATCAGCGATGAGGATCGGTCTGATCTTGAACAGACCGTCAGATCACTGACCCCTGAAAATCCGGCAACTGATCTGGAGACAGTAGTCACCTACCCGGATGGGAAAAAAACCCAGATCCTCTGGCATATTGAAGGAGTATTCAGCTCAGAAGGATCGGTCGTCAGTGCACGGGTAACCGGACGGGATACCAGCCAGGCAGCAATGGCACGGGAGGTCCTGCAGGAGTCTGAACAGAAGTATCAGCAGACGATAACTGATGTCCCGCAGCATATTGGCGACTTTGATGAGAACGTTCCGTTAAATTTCATCATTGAAAACACAAATCCCCTTGGAAACTGGCTGCTTCCTGAGCTGATCAGGGAGATGAAAGCGCAGAAGACCTATGGGATTGCAGCAACCACCGGGGGAGAAGGATTTCGGGCTTTTCTTATCTTTGTAAAGGGTGAACCCGAGGGTGGGATTTATATTGACCGTTCCGGGGTCCTGTATGGGGACCGAAGTGTCCTGTTCCTGAAAAATAGTCAGAACTTCACCTTCTATCCGACTGAACCTGAGATAGCGAACCGGTTTGTGACCGGCTGCCGCATCTATGACAAGAGCCATCTCCGGGTTCCGGCATCAAATCCTATCCCGGAGATATCATCAGTCAGGAAGGGAATCGGAAATATCATCATCGACCTGGTCAGAAACGGAATGCCTGCTGCCGGTCTTCGTGTCACGGTAAAAAGCGGGGGGAAGATCGTCGGAAATGATGTCACCTCCCCGCAGGGGCAGACCACCTTCCAGTTACTCTACGGACAATATACCGGAGTCATCCATAATGAGACAGGAATTCTCAAGTCCTTTAGCTTCACGGTGGACAAACCGGAAGTCATCCAGACGGTCGACCTCTCCTGACACCCTGCAGTCTTTCCGAACGTTTTTCCCATAGCAGGTTGGATAATCCTATAGAAGAGTCCTGCATCTGGGAAAAACCGGCACCATTGAAGGATTTCATGAGAGGTTCTGAGTATTCAGACCGGGGATGAGGTCCCCGGATATCGGGGGGGGTATCATGCGGCTGTATCCTAAAATGATTCTTATTATTGCATGTACGTTCTTTGCAGTCATGATAGTGCTCCTTTTCTCGTTTGAGTTCACTATTATGAACACCTTCTCGTCCCTTGAGGAGAAATACCTGGAACGGGATCTGCTCAGGGCCGAACATACCTTCAATGAGGAGATACACCGGCTGGAACAGATCGCAACCGACTGGGCTGAATGGGATACCACCTATGACTTTGTAAAGACCCGGGATCCACAATTTATCTCATCAAACCTGGCACTATCCACATTTCAGTCACTGAAGATAACCTCTTTTATTCTTCAGGATCTGAACGGTACCGTCATTGTCGGAAGAAGCCTTTCTGATATGAATGACCATCTGACCGGTGTTTCACCAGATCTCGTCAGAACCATCTGTCAGATGAATCTGTCACCGTATGAGAAACACTCGGGCCTTTTTGAATGGAACAACTCAGCATGGTTCTTTGCACAAAATCCCATCCTTACCACCCATCGGCATGGGCCGTCCAGGGGGACAATCACCATGCTCAATCGCCTTGACCAGAATAAAATATCTGGCATTTCAAATCAACTACTCCAGAATGTAACGGTCAGAATTCTCACACCTGAAGAGCGGATGACCGGGTCGGCCGTGACTGGATCCCAGGTAACCGGCGATACTCTTGTGATGACGAGGATACTTACAGACATTCGGGGATCACCTCTTCTGCTCCTTCAGGTGCAGACTGTCCGTGACCTGTATGAGAGTGGCCTTTTGACACGGGACTATCTCTTCTTCTCCCTCCTCCTCCTGGTACTCTGCTTTATGGGAGTTGCCATCACGCTCCTGAATCTTATCGTAATCGCACCCCTTGCTGAGCTGAATGCCGAACTGGCTCAGGTCGGTAGAAGTGGGCTCTTATCCGGCCGGATTAAAACCGAACGGGATGATGAGATCGGGGATTTGTGCCGGTCCATCAACCACATGCTTGACCAGATCGAGCAGGCTGAAGAGCAGCGGCATGCAACTGAACAACGCCTTTCCCGCCTCATTGCCCTGGCAGAAGAAGGGATCTGTCTGGTCGGGCCTGATATCCGGATCTGGTTTGCAAACCCGAAACTTGCATCCATCTTTGGGAGAACTCCAAATGAACTGAACGGAATGTCTCTTTTCGATCTCCTTCAGGGGGAATCCATATCGGCTGACGATCTGCTGGGAGACCAGTCAGTTCACCGCGAGCTGCACACGAGAAAGAAAGATGGAACTGAGCTGTATGTCAGAGTTGTGTCAGCACCATATCCGCTTGACACCGGACAGGAAGGGCACCTGTGTGTTATCAGCGATATTACCACCTTCAAAGATAATGAAAAGGCACTCCTCCTCTCGAATAAAAAACTGGGTCTGCTTGGGAGTATGACACGGCATGATATTGTCAACCAGCTGACGACTATCAGAGGGATGCTTGGCCTGGTCCACCGGAAGACAACCGATGAGGTCATTCTCAACTTGGTGGAGGCTGCTGAGGAGGCTGCCGACCGGGTGAATAAGCATATTGAGTTCTCAAAAGAGTACCAGAAGGCCGGGATGCAGGCACCGGTATGGCAGAACCTGCGAACCTGCTGGAGCCTTGCCTATGCCATGACAAAGAAAAAGGGACTCACCTTCACCTATGAAGGGGGAGAGTATGAGATCTTTGCAGATCAACTCTTGCAGAAAGTATTTTACAACCTCATCGACAACAGCCTCAAACACGGAAAGAATGTCTTTTATATCACGATCCACACCCGGATACAGGATACAGATCTGATTATCATCTATGAGGACGATGGCGAAGGGATCCCTGATACGATGAAGGAGCGGATCTTTGAACGTGGTGTCGGATCAGGAACCGGCTGGGGTCTCTTCTTTGCCCGTGAGGTCCTCTCGCTAACCGGTATTACCATCAGTGAACAGGGAACCTTTGGAATCGGGGCACGGTTTCTGATTACGGTTCCTGAAGGCGGGTACCGTCCGGTGCAGACTCCTGTTGGAGATCAAGACTGATCCCCATCATCGTATCACCGCCACACACTGCTATACCATGAACCGGAAGGTTGCCCAGGCAATGATGAGCATCAGAACGGAATATTTCAGGCCGGCAGTCACCCGTCCCTCTCCCATCACCCCGGCGACTAGTCCTGAGAAGAATCCCTGAAACATACCGGCATGAGAGAACACCCTGACATAGAGCGCAAGGTCAAAACCCCCCAGATTAAACCCGGCCTGGCTGGAAGCCCCGGTCTCTGCCCCCAGGTCTGCCATGGTCTTGAGGAATGAAGAGACCAGGATCATCACGACAAAGAGGAAGACCGCAAATGAAGCGAGAATAATAATAACATAGATGAACATGTTGTTCTTCCGATCGGTCTTCATCACCACGTATTCAGCTGAGTCTTTTCCTGCAGCACGAAGAACCTCAACGATATCACCACCGGCATCACTCGCCCGCGCAACAAGATCCACGCTCCGTTCCACGAGGGGGATGGGGATCTCTTTTCCCAGCTGACGGATGGCGTCAATAAATGCAAAGTTCCAGGAGATGCGCTGATCAAGCTGGCGGATATGTGGCGTCAGGGCCCCGTATTCAGCCTGAGAGACCAGATGGATAGCACCGGGCAGCGTCATACCGCTCTCATGCATCCCGGCAAGATCACGGAAGAAGTTTGGAAGTGCCGCTTCAATGCTTGCAATCCGTCTCCCTTCAAGAAGATCGGTTATTGCCAGGGGGCCGACGATGATGACCGTAGTAAAGACCGCAACATCATCAATAAAGGTACTGGTAAGAAGTGCCCCCGGGCCGCCCTGTTGAACAGCCATCGCCAGCCCGATGATAAGGACGATAAGCCCGGACGGAACTGACACATACAGAATATTAATCGGTTTTTCAAACAGGGTTCTGAACGGGTGTTTGACAAACCTGAGCGCACCTTCCGAGTACTGATGATAGGTCTTGATCTTTTGGTAGATCTCATCACTCTGTGGATCTGTCGCAGCTTGTGGTGTTTTCTTCTTCTCAAACAGTCCCATCGTCACCACTCCGGCGTCATTGAATCGATCAGAATCACAAACATCACACTCCCGAAGGGAATAATGAGGTAGATGATAATATACAGAAACAGCGGCGTTGACTCTCCGGAGAGGATCGCCATGATCGACTGGATAAGGATCATAAAGAGCGTTCCGGCCACGAGGGCGGTGACATAACTCTCTGCGATCAGCGCAAGCGTGTCAAGAAACTGTTTCTGGGTCTGCCTGTTCTCTCCGGTATACTGCTCGGCCTTGGTCCTGAAATAGTCTGATATATTACTCCCGGCTGCCACACTCCCGATACACCCCTGCAGAAAATCCCGCATCCGGGGACTTGGGGTACTCATGGAGACATTCTTGAGCGCCTCGATCAGATCCCGGCCAAAGACATCCACCTCAAGGGTGATGTACCTCGCCTCAACCGATGATTCACCGTAAATCGTGGAGTTCCCAAGCTGCCTGAAGACCTCTGCCGGAGTAATCCCTGCCGTGGACATGGCGGCAAGATAATTGATCGCATACGGCAGGGTGGTCTCAATATCACGCCGCCTTCCCCCGGCTATTATGGAGGGATAAACCAGGTAAATAAGAAAGGTGATCCCGTACAGTACCACAAAAGAGACGATTCCTGCTATGATCGTTCCAAGGATGAGATAATACCCCTGAAGCTCGTTGATAGACGCAGCAATATCAGGGGGAACATTTCCCCGGAAGGTGATAAGGCCTGGCACATCAAGGAGGTACACGATGAGCGCAATCAGGAGAGAGCCGATGATTGCAACCAGTACGGAAGATACCGTAGCAGTTGCAAGGTACGCTTCAAACGTGATCCCCATCCGGGCGGATTTCAGATTCTCAATGAGCTCATAGTACTTCTCCCGTTTGCCAGACATCCGGCTCCCCAGAAGGGAGAAGCAGAACCGCTCATATGAGTTCATTGCCACCAGACCGTATCTGCTCCATCAGGGCTTCTGCATCCCTGAAGTACGAGATGACAATCTTGCTCACATCCCGAAAGTCACGGATCTTCTTCTCACGCATCCATTCAAGGACCTCCTGGCGCTGGAGCAGGTCACGCCTGATTCGCTCCTCATCCCAGCCATGCGCCTCCATAATCTCCTCAAGAATGAACGATTTTCCGGAGTACGAGATCTCGTCGGTTGCCTGCCGCCACCGGAACACCTCATTTGTAATCAGTTCATTGGTCCTTGGATCAATGTCAAGGACTTCGATGATCTGTTTATTCCGCCTGATACGCTGCCCACCAACCCGTGCCTGGATCTGAACACATACGAGATCCAGTGCAGAGAGCATGTTCCGGGGAACCGAGATGGGGGGATTTTCAAGCCGATGGACGGCTGATGCGACCGAATCTGCGTGCATCGTTGAGTAGGTGACGTGACCGGTTGACATCGCCTGAAAAAGGGTGAGCGCTTCCCGGCCACGGACTTCACCCACAATGAGATACTCCGGACGCTGACGAAGCGCAGCTTTCAGGAGTTCATACATATCGATCTCCCCTTTCCCGCTCACATCAAACGATTCACGGGTGACACTCGGGATCCAGTTGGCATGGGGCAGTTTCAGTTCTCTGGTATCCTCCAGCGTGACAATCTTTGCAAGGGGTGGTATGAACAGCGAGATTGCATTGAGCGAGGTGGTCTTGCCTGATGCGGTCCCACCGGCAAAGATGCATGATTTCCCGTTCTCAACCGCGAGCCAGAGAAACGCAATAGACAGGGGTGAGAAGGTTCCCCATTCGATCAGGTCAGTCGGGGTGATGGGTTCTTCCTTAAACTTACGAATGGTGAACGTTGAACCATGAGCAGTCACTTCTGAGCCGAGGGTCATCTGGATACGCGAGCCGTCCTGCATGGTTGCGTCCAGCATCGGATCTGCGACTGAGATGTGCTTTCCTGCACGCTGGGCCAGCTTGGTGACGAAGGAGTCAAGCTCTGCAGCGTCCTTGTACAAGAGATTTGATTCTATCGACTCATATCGGGAATGGTAAACAAAAAGCGGTCTTCCTACCCCGTCACAGGAGATATCCTCAATATACCGGTCATGCATGACCGGATCAACCAGTCCGTCACCAAGGAAGTCCTTTTTTAACTGGTAATGGATCTTCTCATAGGTCAGGGGGTCAAGGTTGATTGCATAATCAGCAAGAACCTCGTTCATCATCGACTCAAGGGTCTCTGCTGCCGTCTCCCGGGATATCTGCCGGGTATTGACATTCACCCGTTCAAAGATCCCTTTTTTGATTTCATCGAGCAGTTTTAATTCAGCGTCGGTGTAAACCGGCTCGACTACCTCATACAGATATTCATGCGTAATATAATTGTAGGTAATCCGGATGTATGCATACGGGGGGTTGACCGGATATACTTCTATCTCCTCAGTCCCCGGCGGCGGTTCAAAGGTGAGGTTGACCATCATCCCGTGAATTTTGGGATCATACGGCTCACGCTTCTTTGCAAGGGGGGCAATCTTTGTCAGTGAGCTTAAAAAAGATTTTTTTTCAGGTTTGGCCGTGTCAGATTCCTGAGCCGGCTGCACCGAGGTCTGCTTTTTTCCAAGCCGGCGAAGAACCGGAGATTTTTCAGGCGCTTTTGCCTTCTCTTTCTTTTTTCCCACGAGCGCGGATAATGGTACGGGTTTTGCCTGAGCTGAAGGTTGTACCGGTCCAGAATCTCCCGGAACAGCCCTCTTTTCAGTATCATTTTTTTGCTTCTTTTTAACGCTCCCCACCTTAATTTTCATATTACACTCAGCTGATCAGACAAACACCAGTACGACACCCCACGCCATCTGGTCTGGATCTGACCAAAAGAGACACCCCCTTCTTCTACTACCATAATTACCTAAGCCGCAATAAATAGATAATGGCGTAACTTTCCATATCGTGTTGCGTGGATCTGCACACAGAAGATATCACCATGTCAGATGAGGCTGAAGACAGGGCCGGATCCATGGTCCGGACATATGTCGGGAGAAACAGGACCGGAATCAACGGATTTGACCTTGCCCTTGACGGGGGCTTTCTGCCAGGAAGTACTGTACTTCTGATAGGCTCGGCTACGTCGGGAATTGATCAGTTCGCCCGCCAGTTCTGGGAGATCCTTCCTGAGCACCGGCGATTCTTTATGCTGGATGGGTATCTGCTTGACGGGATGGTCCATGCACGGGGGCTCTCGACAAATGAGATATTTGCCCACGCCGGAGATGGGGGCCTCATTATTGATTCCCTGTCAACACTCATCATGCGTGAAGGAATTGACCCGGTTCTTGCCGGCGTTGTCTCATGCAGGGCCACTATTCAGGCATCCCGGGATAATGCACTCTTCACGCTCTATGAAGGTCTTCATGCCCCCTATAATGAGATTCTTCTGATACGGCTTTGTGATGTGGTCATTCAGCTGCATGAAGAGCGGCATGGCAATGAGATCATCAGAACCCTGGACGTACGGAAATTAACCGGGCTTCAGCCACCAGGAAGACTGCTCCCGTTTATCATTACCGGAAAGGGTATCGAGCTCTCAACCACGTCCCGGGTTGTATAAGTTACATCCAGTCCAGAAACCGCTTCAGACGGCCAGGTCCCTTCTTTTCTTCCTCACTTTTGGTATGCCCGAACCTGCTGTTGATGTCAGCAAAATCGATGTAATCAGGGTTTTCTTCTACCGGCCGCTCCTCCGCAAGAATAATTCCTGATGAACCGGCACGACCCCTGACCAGGGGCGATGGTTTTTGAGCATGTGAAGACTTACATTCGGAGAATGAAGATTCGTCTGCTCTGTCCTCCCCTTCATCATCCATATCAGAGAACGGGGATACGGACGGGAGGTCAGAATCAGGCATTCTGCTGATTAAAAAATCCACATAATCCTCAACCTGGGATCTGAGCCGTGGACTCAAAGATGCGATCTTCTCCTCAAGTGTCATAAGCAATCACCGAAATGAAGGAACCAGTGAAAGAACTCTGCAGGCATGTTCAGCAAGAGAGGTATACAGATATGCTTCTTCCAGTGTTTTTCCGGTGGCAAATGTCCCATGGCCCCGTGCGATACACAGACCGGTGAGCGCCAGACAGTCTGCCACATCATCGGCAAGTTCCCTGCTGCCAGGTTCACCAACCGCTATCGGGATAGTCGGGCAGAACATTTTTCCTTCACTGTCAAGCGGAATGATCTCATCCATCACCAGTGAAGCTGCCACAGCATACGGCGGGTGGGCATGGATAATGGCCCGGTGCCGAGTCTGCTGGTATACTGCCCGGTGAACCCGCCATTCACTCGATGCGTCGGATGGAACATCACCAAAGAGCGGCACACGGACCAGTTCCCCCGGGTCATCAAGGTATGATCCGGATCTGGTGATCAGAAAACTCTCCTCACTATCACGAAGACTCATATTTCCAAAATTTCCGCCGATGAGATGCTCTGAGAAGAGACGTTTTCCAATACGGGTAAATTCTTCGGATGACATTGATCTTACACAAACCGGATTCCGACATCCTTCATCTTGTTAAACCGTGCGATATTCAGGAGGAGGGGAGTAATACTCTCAACAATAGAGGAGGTGGCGAGCGGGCCGGCATCATATGCCTTCAGAAGAGAGATCTGATTGACCAGACCCATGACAATCTCTTTTGCCTCCGGATCATCCCCACAGACCGGAACCGAATACTCAAGTTCGCTTGTGATATCTCTCCACCGGTTTCCGGCAATATTGTTAAATGCCGTGCATATCCGGGTCGAGGGTGGAAGGATTTTCTGCAGGAAGAGAGCGGCAGAGCCCTCAGCCGGCGGGGTGTACACAAAATACTCCCGGCGCTCCATCGGGTTTACTGGGCTTATGACTATCTTTTCTTCCCATCCGGTGATACCCCTGACCGTAGACTCGAGATGCCTGAACGGAATAGCAAGGATGATAACATCAGACTCGCTGACAACCTCCTGGTTACTCCCGGCCTGTACCGAACAGTCAATACCGCGCTCTTTTGCTGAAATGAGACAGGTGTCACAGGTCTCCTGTGCCTTTGAGGGATCCCGTGAGCCGACACACACATCCATGATCCGGGACAGCCGCAGAGCCATCCCTTCTCCAATCTCTCCGGTACCTCCGACGATTCCAACCCGCACGTTATGCCACCAGCGGCCGGAGAACCGATTCCAGAGTATCAGCTTCTGTCACTCCCTGGAATTTCTGAACAACAATACCATCCTTTTCGATGATGATCGTCGGAACAACAGAGATATGGTAGTTCTGGGCTTCGGCCATATGCTCATCAACATTGATCTTGCGGATCTCCACGAGATCACCCATCCGCTTTTTCAGCTCTTCAAGGATCGGTCCCATTCGTTTGCACGGTCCGCACCATTCAGCATAGAAGTCCATAAGAATCGGTTTTGACATGCTGCACCTTAGCAGAATTGCGTTAAAAAAACAGATAAAAGTATGGTATCGGTTATTTGGAGAGGATAGACATAATAATCCGCCCGTATGCCGGACGGGTTACCAGAACACCCACCAAAACACCGAGTATGGTGATAATTGCAAAGCCACGCAGGGTTGAGAGATCCATGACCGCCAGGGGAAGCATGGCAATAAGAACCGTTCCTGCTGATGCTACAATGATACCAAGTGCACGTTTCAGCCGTTTCAGATAGAGATTTGGTGACGGGACCTTTCCTTCGTGGAGGATCTCATCGGTGATGATCACCAGTTGATCAATTCCTGTTCCCAGCACCGCGATCAAACCGGCGATGGTTGCAAGATCCAGCTGCATAAAAAACGTCGTAAATGCCAGCAGAATGATAATCTCAGAGCCATTGATGAGGACCATCGGGAAGACAATACCCGGCTCGCGATACCGGATAAACACACTGACTGCAACGGCTAAAAGGGCGAATAAACCTGCCAGAACGCTCCAGAATTTGAACTGGTCACCAAGCTCGGGTGATACCGACCCTGACCCGGCGATAGTCACACCCACCGGCAGCGCACCGTTCCGGAGATGAATCTCAAGAAGCTTTGCCTGTTCCCGGCCTTCCTCGCCCACACCGGTTGAGGCAAGGAGGTTGGAGGTAGCACGTGACTGGAGCTCCGCTGCAAGATCCGGAGAGAGCGGAGCAGAATATACCACATTCCCGTCCAGGATCATGTCAAGATTATGACCTTCAGGCTTCTTTGTAGCTCCAACCCGAATAGCGGCCTGACGAAGCTCTTCTGCAGCATCCGGAGTAATGACAAAGGATACTCCCCAGTTATTACTGTTCGGCGGAGTCTGGGAGGGGTTTGCAACCGACTGGATGGCATCACCAAAGAGGACGTGTTCAGTCTCATTGCCGGTCGTGTGAATCCGTATCTCAAACTTGCCCTGCTTTCCGACAATCTCCTGTGCCTGTCCCATGGAGACTCCGGCCATCTCAATCCTGATATAGCGGCTGATCCCATTGAGCCCGGTTATCACGTAGACCTTTGCATCCCTCGTTCCAAGACTATTGATCTTGTTCTCAAGGATACGTTTGACATCATCAGCAGTCTCTTTGGTTACTCCTGGATTGAATGAGACAAGTTCCGCATTCATTTCGGAGAATATTGAGCGAAGCTCCTCTTCAGATATGCCCTTTCTGATTTCAAGCGTGTTCTGATCGATTAGGTTCACTTCGGCATCAAGACGGGTTTTGAGTGCAGGAACAAACTTGTCTAATGTCTGATCTGATTTGAATGTCACGATGGCAGACTGAAACTCAAGCTGAATCCAAGAGCCCCCATCAAGATCCAGACCAAACTGCAGGTTTGTATCAAGTCCTGACGGACCGGGGTGAGGAAAGATGACAATGAGTGACGCGATCAGCAGAATCAGGTAGAGTGCAACCCGGTAATCCTTCAGCATGTCGATGAAAGCGTCTTTTTCCATTTATGCACCCCGCTGGCCTGATGATAATCTGCCTTTCCCTTCGGTCATGTACCACTTGATAATACCCGCATTGGTAAGCCAGGTGTTCATGACATCAAAGAAGAGACCGATAAGAAGCACTGATGCTATCTCCCAGATAATCTGAATCCCGCCGACAGCAGAGATCACCCACATGGCAAGAATGGCCCCAAGGGTTGTGGTGGTCATGATAATACCGGTCCTAAAAGCACCCTGTATCTTATCGTCAAACTTCCCCTTCCGTTTAAGGACACGGGAAGTCAGCAGGATGTCACTGTCCACCGAGTACCCGATGAGCATGAGCAGTGCGGCTGTCGTCCCAAGTGAGAGCTGAATGCCCAGAATGTTCATCGCCGCACCGGTCATGACCATGTCGGCAAATGCAGAGATAACGACTGCAGCCGCCGGAACAAAGGTCCTGAATGCGGCAAACACAACGATTGCCATCCCGATAAATGAGATAATAAGCGCGATGACGGCCTGTTCCTGAAGGGTTTTCCCAAATGATGAGCCGATCTGATCTATTTTTGCACCGGAATATTTCTCTTCAACCTTTTTGGTAAACTCAATCGTGGTCGCATCGTTCATTGGCCCGAACTTCAGATACTTCCCGTTGTTAATACCTTCATTGATGCTGATGAGAGGATATCCTGAAAAATATTCCTTGAGCATTTCAGGACTTTCATCAGTTACTATGGTAACACTGATACCGCCCTGAAATTCTATACCCAGGCTGACCGGAAGACCGGTCTCTATCCACATCATCCCGACTGATACCAGTGAGAGCATCAGAATCACCATCGGAATGACACAGAGCTTCACCGGAGAGATGGAGCTGATATCATAGGTGAAAAAATTCATGCGCAGAAGGGTTAGAGCCCTGGGCTCATTAAACCACTCAGATGAATACCCACAATCACCAAAACAAAGAGAGATTTTGCAGCATTGAGAAGAAAGCTTATGATCAGCGGATTGAAAACCGCAGAATATGACATTTCACGCACGCCAGCATCTTGTAGAGAGCAGACTCAAAACCTGGTTATCAGGAGATACCAGTGGGATCAGACATGCTGCCCTTTCTCTCTTTCTCGAGCATGAGGAACTGACCATTGAGGATGTGTACGAACGCCTTGCCCCTGTCTATGAGATCTCATATCATCGGATCGGTGGGATGATCGGACTCATCTCATCGCGTATAGGGATTCTCCAGGGGGTTCGTGATGAAAAACGACGGTGCAGACGATATCGGCTCAGGGAGAAGGATCTCCCGTCGGTGATGAGGATTTTGAGGGCATCATGATGAAGTGAACACAGGAAAGCACAACCATTTTTTTCCCTCACGTATCACCTGTTTTGGATGTCAGAACTGAGAGCCGGCCTGTACGAAGAGGCTGGTTTTTACTCGATCCATATCGACGACGAGGTGATCGAGTATATAAAAGAGCGAAATACTGATTTTCGAATCTCCACATCATGTGGCGGGCCGGTCCTGCTTCCCATCTCTTATAAACCCCCTAAACCAAGTGACCTTGCACTGAAAGCAGGCGAGCATACCATTTATATATCCATGTATCAGGCCAGGTACATTGATCATATCCATATGGGCCTTGTCCCGTACCACATCGGAATGAGGGATGAGGGGTTTTCAGATGAATATCATGGATTTTGATGAGCTTTATTGAGAAAGACCATACCGCTGACATTCTGATGCATATCAGGGCCCCGGATATCACTGGCCTTTTTGCTGATGCAGGCCAAGCCCTCATGAAAACAATGTACCGGGGAACGGCAAAACCGGTGCACGAAGTATCGGTCACTGTCACCGGCAGAACACTCGAGGAACTCCTTCACGCGTTTCTCTCTGAACTCTTGTACGAGTCTGAAGTGCAGAATGTTGTCTTTTCCACGTTTGAATTTCAGATAGAGGACGGAAAGGTCAGTGCAATCCTCCGGGGAGAGCCGTTTGACGCGAAAATTCATGGAGGAGGCACGGAAGTGAAAGGTATCTCCTGGTATGGCCTTTCCATCAGGAAGGAACAGAATGAATATACCTGTGATGTATTGTTTGATGTGTGAGGGACAGATATGATTGACGGTGTTGTACGGAACGGTGAGTATGAATGGGAGCTACCGGTCGGATTTATCCCTGGAATGCATGTGCCTGGCCGGTTCTTCCTCTCTGACACACTCACAAAAACGTTAGAGGAGGGTGCTCTCCAGCAACTTGCAAATGTCGCAACCATGCCGGGGATCATTAAAAACTCCCTCGCAATGCCGGATATACATTGGGGATACGGATTTCCCATCGGGGGGGTTGCGGCATTTGAGTACGATACCGGGGTGATCTCACCAGGGGGTGTGGGTTTTGACATCAACTGCGGCGTCAGGCTTCTTTCAACCCCCTTACAGCCATCAGACCTTTCAAAAAAGAAAGAGATTCTGGATAAGCTCTATGATGCAGTCCCGGTTGGTGTCGGAGCACGTTCCTCCCTTCGGCTCTCTGATACACAGCTTGATGATATGATGACCGACGGGGCTTTGTTTGCGGTGGAGGAGGGGTATGGAAACCAGGAAGATATCATCCACTGTGAGGAGCAGGGCCGGATGAAGGAGGCGGATCCTGCCCACGTGTCACGAAAGGCCAGGTCACGGGGTGTTCCCCAGAGCGGGACACTCGGTGCAGGAAATCATTTTCTTGAGATCCAGGTCGTTGAGGAGATCTATGATGAGGAGGCGGCGCGGATCTTTGGTGTTGAGCAGGGGCAGATCTGCATAATGGTGCACTGTGGATCGCGGGGTCTTGGTCATCAGGTATGTACCGACCATCTGGAGGTGCTTGAACGTGCCGTCTCTAAATACCACATCTCACTCCCGGATAAGCAGCTTGCCTGTGCACCCCTCTCATCACCGGAAGGAAAGGCATATTTTGGTGGTATGGCTGCAGCGGCAAATTATGCCTGGGCCAATCGTCAGATCATCACCCATCAGGTGCGGTCGGTCCTGACCGGCATGTGCGGAATCGGGTATGATGACATCCGCCTCGTGTATGATGTCGCCCACAATGTTGCAA